>CAZUHZ010000001.1:0-35853 GCA_964620895.1 uncultured Dysgonomonadaceae bacterium
CGCAGAGCTTATCTCATCCGTTCTAAAGTTGGGATTGATCATGATAGAGTCATTTACATCTATCTCAATGTAAGAATGTCAGTAGATAGGCTGTGCTTGTACAAAACCAATGCCAGAATGTCACACCATATAGCTACGGGTATCCATTCCATCTTCAGATTTGCACCAATTAGGTCTCAAGACATCAATTCCAACATTAGAATTGATCCCTGTAGCTTAAATGAGATCAATACTGATATCAGAATTGATGTACATAGCACTCATTATATCAATATCATAGTTGAAATTGCAGTAAGTTGAAGTTGATTATGATCAGCATAAAGTTATTTTGGTAGTAAAAGAAAGTTCTTTGTATAGTTTTAATGTTGCAATTGGAGAAAGCAAAGTTGTGAATCTAATCTTGTAGTTTTCATAAATAGTAATGGCTGCTTATTTTATATGACATTGTTTTACAGTGAATGGTATGATAAAGTTGTTATTGAAGATTGAGGTTTCTGGTTGAATTGATAACTACATCATATCATGTTTGTAATCTCGAAATTTTAGTTGTGCATATAAAATTGGTGTTATAATACCAAAATGCAAGCAGTTGTTGAGAAGGATAAAGTATTGAATAGCTATCTTTGAGAATAAAAAAAGTGTCCAAAACATTGCTTTGGACACTCTAAGATAGTCATACATTTGTATAACCTTATATGTTTGTTAGTAGAGGGCTTTCAATTAGTAACCTCTAATTGCTTTAATCCCTGGTAACTCTTTGCCCTCCATAAATTCAAGTAAAGCACCACCACCAGTTGATACATACGATACTTTGTCGGCAAGGCCAAATTTGTTGATACAAGCTACTGAGTCGCCACCGCCAATAAGTGAGAATGCTCCTTTTTCAGTTGCAGCTACAATTGCTTCGGCAACAGCACGTGAACCATGTTCAAAGTTTGAGAATTCAAACACTCCAGTTGGTCCGTTCCAAAGGATTGTTTTTGAGTTCTTGATAACTTCTACAAATCGCTTTTGTGATTCTGGACCACTGTCCAATCCTTCCCATCCGTCAGGAATTTCTCTTACTGAAGCAATAGCGGTGTTTGCATCATTGCTGAAGTCATCAGCAATTTTGGCGTCAATTGCTAAAACAAGGTTCACACCTTTTTCTTTTGCTTTTTCAACCAATTCTCTAGCAAGGTCGAGTTTGTCATCTTCTACAATAGAGTTACCAATTGTTCCACCAAATGCTTTAGAGAATGTATAGGTCATACCTCCAGCAAGTATTAGGTTGTCAACTGAGTCGAGCAAATTGTTGATAATCTGTATTTTAGATGAAACCTTAGATCCACCCATAATAGCTGTGAAAGGACGTTCTGTGTCTCTCATCACTTTTTCAACTGCGTTTATCTCTCGTTGCATCAAAATACCAAACAGCTTATTATTAGCATCAAAATATTCTGCAATAATAGCCGTAGATGCATGTGCTCTGTGAGCAGTGCCAAAGGCATCATTAACATATACATCTGCTAGGGATGCAAGTTTTTTAGCGAACTCTTTTTGAGACACTTTCATTGCTTCTTTAGCAGCTTTCTTCTCTTCGTCGGTTGCATCTTCGGCAATATTCCGAGGCTTTCCTTCCTCTTCGGCGTGAAACCTCAGGTTCTCAAGTAATAATACTTCTCCTGGTTGTAGGGCTGCTGCTTTAGCTTCGGCATCGTCTCCCACACAATCATTCGCAAATTGTACTTCTACGCCTAATAATTTAGAAATATGTGGCTGGATGTGTTTCAACGAAAGTTTGTCTGTAACTTCTTTAGGACGTCCAAAGTGTGTGCCAATAATAACACTGCCTCCGTCTTTTAAAATTTTCTTGAAAGTGGGCATACCTGCCCGAATGCGTGTGTCGTCGGTGATGTTAAATTCTTCATCTAGTGGCACATTGAAGTCCACACGTACAAAAGCTGTTTTACCTGAAAAGTCAAATTGATCGATAGTTTGCATAATATATTTAAGTTTTTTCTATTGTTCTACGCAATGTTTTTGTTTAAAATAACCAATGTAGATTGCAAAGATAATACAATGTTGTTATTTATTTTTGAATTGCACAAAAAATTTAGTCTTGGTTTATTTTTATTTCGTATGATACTGGAACGCACGATTTGTACATTGCCAATACTCCACAATAGTTTTCGAATGATAGCTTTACAGCCCTTTCTATTTTCTTCTCGGGCAAATCATCACCTTTAAACTCATAGATAAGTTTCATTGATTCGTATTTCTTTGGGTGTTCATCCGTCAATTCGGCATCAACTTTAATGTCAAAGTGTTTTATTTCGACACGCATTTTTCTGAGCATCGACACCACATCTAGCCCTGTGCAACCTGCAGCAGCAGCAAGCATCAGTCGTTTAGGTCTTGGTCCTTGGTCTTGCCCACCTTGATCCTCTCCTAAGTCAATTACAATGTTGTGTCCGTCAATATCTGTCGAAAATGTGTTGTTTTCTTTCCAAACTGTTTTAATAGAATGTGTAGTCATATTTCTTCTTTTTGTTGTTGTTCAATCTTATTTATAAACAATTTAATAGTAGTTTAGTTCGATATCGTGAAAATGCACAGAAACAGTTTGCTGTAAGGGATTTGTATCAACTAAATCTTTCTGCATTTTAGTTTATTATAATCACACAAAGTGTTACTTTTGTACAAAACGAAATGATATGATTGATGCAAATGCTCACTTATTGCTGATTTATACTGGCGGAACAATCGGAATGGTCGAAAACTTGGAGACTGGTGCATTAGAACCTTTTAATTTTAGTCATCTCCGTGCTAATGTCCCTGAAATGAAACGCCTTAACTTTCATGTTGATACCTATATTTTCTCACCACTTATCGACTCATCAGAGATTTCGCCAACTAAGTGGCGAGAAATGTTGCAAGTGGTGAAAGCTCATTATGATGATTACGACGGATTTGTAATTCTGCATGGCACAGATACCATGTCTTACACTGCATCGGCACTAAGCTTTATGTTTGAAAATCTGACTAAGCCCATTATATTTACAGGCTCACAACTCCCCATTGGTAAGCTTAGAACCGATGGTAAAGAAAACCTGATAACTGCGCTTGAAATTGCTGCGGATAAAGATGCAGATGGACATCCTGTAGTGCCTGAGGTTTGTATCTATTTTCAAAACGTGCTTTTCAGAGCCAATAGAACAACTAAAATAAATGCGGAAAACTTCAATGCCTTTACGAGTGCCAACTTATCTTCTCTGGCAGAAGCTGGTGTCACAATTCGTTACAATACAACTGATGTTTTAAAACCTGATTACAACCAAGATGTTCTGTTTTATAGTTCACTTGACGAATCTATCGCTGTGCTCAAAATATTCCCAGGCATTTCTCCTGCAGTAGTGTCTGCAATACTTAATGCAGAAAATATAAAAGGGGTTGTGTTAGAAACTTATGGCTCGGGCAATGCTTTGAGAGACGATTGGTTTCTTTCTGCGTTGAAACAAGCAATAGAGCGCAACGTGGTGATTGTAAATGTAACTCAATGCCTATATGGCGAAGTTGCCATGCAGCGTTACGAGACTGGACAACTATTGCTTAAAGCGGGTGTGATAAGTGGACACGATATGACAACTGAGGCTGCCATTACTAAGTTGATGTATCTGTTTGGTTTGGGTAAAACACCAAAAGAGGTGTGCAAGCTGATGCAAGTATCACTGAGAGGTGAGATGAGTGCGGTAGAAGATTGATGGCTGCAAAAGATAAAGAAGCTTGCAGCAAAAGAAAGAGCTCGTAATACAACAAATAAATCTTTGATTATTAGTTGCTGATACACATATTTATAAATACGTGCCGAATAATCCGTGTTAAATCCTATCGAGAATATCATCACACTAACAGGATAAATTTCATCAAATATATAATTTATCGATAAAAAATGCTTATACTTGTCTTATAGACTACAAAGTTTTAAATGATACAATTAAGAGTAAAATAATAAATGAATAATTTAGATTACGGAGTAATAGGAAATTGTAGAAGTGCAGCATTGGTGTCAAAACGAGGGAGTATAGATTGGTTTTGTTTTCCCGATTTCGATTCACCCTCTATTTTTTCTCGTCTCCTTGACAAGGAGAAGGGAGGGCATTTCTCATTTGTTGTTTCAGACGACTACACCATTTCGCAAAGATATGTAGATAAGACAAATATACTCATCACAACTTACGAAGCTGAGGAAGGTGCTTTTTTGGTGTTCGATTATATGCCCCACTATACAACTACTGAAAGGAAATCGTTTCTCCCACCCGAAATACATCGTTATATGCGAGTTATCAGGGGTAATCCTCGTGTGAGAGTTGATTATCAGCCACGTATGAATTATGCGCGCGAAAAGGTAAACCATTTGAAATTTGATGACTATATAAAAACAGTTTCTGTAGAAAACGAAGAGGATAAAATTTATCTCTACACAAGTCTAGATTTTGACACTGTGCTGAATGGTGATGAGTTTGTTTTGACAGAACATCAGTTTTTTCTTCTCTCTTACAATCAAAAATTGGTAAAAGTAGATTTAGAAGGAATACACCTCAACTACGAGCGTACAAAAGTATATTGGATGAACTGGAGTAGCCGCTCAAGACAATTTAAAGAGCACAACGATTTAATCACTCGAAGCATACTTGTCCTTAAGTTAATGTCTTATCAATACTCGGGCGCAGTGTTGGCAGCTCTTACCACTAGTTTGCCTGAGTCGATTGGCGAAGTACGTAACTGGGACTATCGATTTTGCTGGGTGAGGGATGCCTCTATGACTATTGATACCTTTTTATACATGAAGCATGGCAACACTGCCAAAAGATTCATCGGATTTATAACACAGATATTGAAATCGCGCGATGATGACTTTCAAATAATGTATGGCATTCGTGGTGAGAAGAAATTGACAGAGGAGGTGCTAACGCATTTGTCAGGCTACGAAAACTCTGCACCAGTAAGGGTTGGTAATGCTGCTTATGATCAGAAACAAAATGACTCAATTGGCTATCTACTCGATGTTATCTATCAATATTATTTTTATTTTCCTGGCACACTAGACGAGGTTGAAGAGATTTGGGAAATTGTGAAGAATCTTGTTCGTCGCGTATTGCGCGATTGGCAAAAGCCAGATCAAAGTATTTGGGAGTTTAGAACTATCTCTCGTCACTTTGTGTTTTCTAAAGTAATGAGCTGGGTAGCTATTGATAGGGCTTCAAAAATTGCATCGCTCATTCAGAAAGACAATTATGCGAATGCATGGGAAGGGGCAGCAGCAGAAATAAAAGAAGATATTATAACTAACGGTTGGAAGGAAGAGATACAATGTTTTTCGCAGGCTTACGATAATTTGGATTACGACTCTTCGGTTTTGTTGATGCAAACTTATGGCTTTATTGAAGCTACCGACGAGCGCTACATCAAAACAGTGAAAACTATTAAAGAAAACTTATTACATAATGGCCTTATGTATAGGTATAAATCGGCAGATGATTTCGGAGAACCTACATCAGCTTTCACTATTTGCACATTTTGGCTCATAGAAGCACTGTATGCAATTGGAGAGCACGATGAGGCGAAGGAGATATTTGATGATCTCATTAAAAATGTAAATCATGTTGGTTTGATGAGCGAAGACCTCGATTTTGAAACAAAACGCAGGCTAGGAAACTTTCCGCAAGCCTATTCACACCTAGCATTAATTAATACAGCATCGTTGTTTGTGGAAGAGAAAACATTGTCTCAGTTTATACGTGCTTAGTTGAAGCTATTTGCAAAAAGCAATAACAGCACCACAGATGTATGAGTTATGTGGTGGGGTGGGTGAGATAATTGTCAATTGTTAAGGGGATGTTGGGTAGAGACGCAATACTTTGCGCCATTGGTATAATAACATCTGCAGCAGCAAAAAAAATTGTAGAGTGTAGATTGCTAATGAAAAATCCACTAAGGGGTGACATTATTATGTTAATCCAGCAGTAGTTAAGACCAACACAAACCTCGCAAGGGGTGATATTATAAATGAGGGGGTGAGGTAATTATCAATTGTAATGTGGTAGAATCTTCTGTCATTCCAATACGTAAGACTAGAATCTGTCAAATTTTTCTAGCATATTATAGCAAATTTCTCACTACGTTGCCAATGGTGTAACTTTATAACATTGTGTTAAACAAGAGTATATGCAGCACTCTGTCTTTAGTAAAGAAACAAGCAAACACACTCTTTACTGGTGTTCTGGTATCCTAGTCAGGAGGGTAATGCTAACGTTCAAAGTATAATCAGCCCTCCACGTTTCTCGTAGAAACGGCATTCATCTCTCTGTTTTCATTTCATTCGTAGTAGATTTTTCCTTTATACCATTACACTATTTCCTGCTGAAGTTGATTTGATGTCTATCTCATTATTTTCATTTCCACTAGCGAAGATTCTAATTTCATCTTATTTTCTAATTTCCCATGCAGTGGATTTTAGTTTTATGCCAGGGTTGCCAAATTCTTTACGATGGTTTTTAGTTTTATGTCATGATTGCGTAATCCAACATGGTGGATTTGAATTTCATGTCACTATTGCCATTTTGTATGCGTTGGGTTTGATTTGTATCTCATAAGGATGGCTTTTGATAAACGCATTGTTTTGCTTCCGATTCCCAATAGAGTGCAAAACTATAATGCAATAGAACACAAAAAAACGATTTTGCAGGCAAACCTGCAAAATCGTTTTTAATTGATTAGTCACTATAACCTCAAAAAAGGTTTATGACTTTTATTTTAATACTGAGATTAGTCGGCGATGAAAATTGCAACGCGGTTCCAA
This sequence comes from uncultured Dysgonomonadaceae bacterium, assembly GCA_964620895.1. Taxonomy (GTDB): domain Bacteria; phylum Bacteroidota; class Bacteroidia; order Bacteroidales; family Dysgonomonadaceae; genus UBA2632. The sequence continues at coordinate 6,842 of CAZUHZ010000001.1, forward strand.
TCGTTTTCAGCATATGGTTGTTCTGTATCACCTTTCCAGTCTAAGTTAATTCTGCTGCTGTCAATATTGTATTGGCTAGTTAAAGCATCAGCTACAGCTTTCGCACGTCTTTCAGAGAGCTTCATGTTATAATCAGGAGTTCCTGTTTGACGGTCTGCATAAGCTACAATTTCAACTGTTGCATTAGGATTAGACTTCAAGTATTCAGCTGTGTTATAAACACTGATTTGCTGTTGTCTGTCAATAGTTGCAGAGTTCAGACGGAAGAATACTACGTTAGGTACATATACACTTTCAGCCGCAGCTTGTTGTGGTTGTACTTCTGGACATTCTGGACAGAATTCTGGTCTCTTGCTTAAGTTTTCGTTTTCTGCACGAAGTCTGTTGATTTGACTGTTCAAGTCATTAATCAAGTTGTAGTCTAACAATTCAGCACTAGTGAAATCTTGTTTTCCACCTAAACCAAATTTAATACCTACAAGAGCTTGACCAATTGCGTCGTATGAATAGTCACCATCAGTGTTATTTGTGAATCTTACGCCAAAATTATCTTTAACCAAAGCAGCTGCTAATTCAACAAAGATAGAGAAGTTGTTAGATAATTGGAAGTTGTTGATCAAACCCATGTTCCAACTAAACTCAAGGTTTTCGTCACCACCAAAATCTTCATCAAATCCTATCATTCCACCTAAACCAATGTATGGTATAAAGTTATATACTCTGTCAGCTCTGTAACCAACTAAAGCATTTGTGGCATTCCACATAAGATCTATGTGAGGATTGATGCTGTTGCTTGAAATGTAGCTGTCTGCAGGTTTGTTGTAGTGCTCGTGTTGAGCAACGTTAATAGCCAAACGTCCACCAAAAACAGGTGTGAGCCATTTACCTACAGATAGTTGTCCTTGCCATGAGGTTACATCCATGTAGTCTGCATCATTGAAACCATTGCCGAAAAATGTGTTACCACCACCAGCAAGGCTCATAAACCAATTGTCGCTTTTCTTGTTCTTTAGGAAAACGTCACCATAAGAAACATTCTGTGTCTCTTGAGCACTTATACTAAATGCTACAAAGATTGACATTAATAATAAACTAATTTTTTTCATAAATTTAAATTCTAATTAAACATTTTGTATTATAATAACTCGATATTTTATTACTTAATTTTTTGATCGATTGGTAGCATTGTGTTCTTGTTTTACTACTGTCGATTCATATAGATACAACAAATGCTAAAATGAAATGTTCATAAACATTCATTATATTTTTCATATTTGCACTTTAAATCATAATGAATAAGGTGTATTTTTACAAATACATCCGCACACAATTCGCTTCTAGAATACAAATATAAAATTTTATTTTATATTATAAGGACTTTTGACAAAATAAAACTTCATGAAGTGATGTTTTATCCATTTAATCTACATAAATGGGCTTTGTTTAACGTCTATAATAGATAAATAAAGTTTAGCCCAAATAACTTTTAAGCAATTTGCTACGTGAATCTTGACGTAGTCTGCGTATTGCTTTTTCTTTTATTTGTCTAACACGCTCACGAGTTAGTTGAAATCTATCTCCAATTTCTTCTAAAGTCATTTCTTGCGAACCAATGCCAAAAAACATTTTGATGATCTCGCTTTCACGTTCTGTTAAAGTTGATAGTGATCTGTCAATTTCTTTTTGAAGCGACTCATTGATTAATGTTCTGTCGGCAAGAGGAGCGTCATCATTTATCATTACATCGAGCAAGCTATTATCTTCTCCTTCAACAAAAGGTGCATCCATAGATATATGACGTCCTGAAACTTTAAGTGAGTCTCTAACTTTTTCTACTGGAATGTCAAGTTCAATTGCTAGTTCTTCAGCCGAAGGCTTGCGCTCGTTCTCTTGTTCAAACTTTTGAAGTGCTTTATTTATCTTGTTGAGTGAACCAACTTGATTGAGTGGAAGTCTTACAATACGTGATTGCTCAGCTAAAGCTTGCAGTATTGATTGACGAATCCACCAAACAGCATAGCTAATGAATTTAAACCCGCGCGTTTCATCAAACTTCTCCGCAGCTTTGATTAAACCTAAGTTACCCTCATTTATCAAGTCGGGCAAGCTAAGCCCTTGGTTCTGGTATTGTTTTGCTACCGATACTACAAATCGCAAATTTGCTTTAGTTAGTTTTTCTAAAGCTAGTCTGTCACCTTTTCTTATGGCTTGTGCTAATTCGACTTCTTCCTCTACCGTAATTAAGTCTTCACGACCAATTTCTTGCAGGTACTTGTCTAAAGAAGCACTTTCTCGATTTGTGATCGACTTTGTTATTTTTAATTGTCTCATTTGTATATTTTAATTTTGTTTTTTTTATTTGGGGACGCAAAGATACTATCTTTTGTTCTAGGATAAAAATTAGCGTCTATTGTTGTATTTTCTATTGATGGGTTTAGTTTTTAAAATAGTAAATAGATAACAACAAAGGAAGCAGTTATGTTTACTGATTCCTTAGTATTAAACGTTTACGAATGCATATTGTTATTCAAGGCTCCTCTATTTAATGTAGTTTAACCTATTTGTTTGATAAATCGATAGCAATATATTGGGTTTTACTGTTTGGATAGAAGCCAGCAATCAGAATTACTTTATCTTCTGATTTAGTTGTTGCTGTCATTTGAACGATTTTTGCAACATCTGCTTCTGAGTTTACAGGGATATTGTTTATCCGAAGAATTATAAATCCTTTGTTGATTCCTTCTTTTCTAAACTTACCACTGTTTTCCACCTCTGTTACTTCAACCCCACTGCTAATGCCAAGTTTTTGTTTTCTGCTATCTTCAATATCAGCAAATGTAGCACCTAGCATGCTCATTCCATCCTCAGTTTTTACTAAATCGGTGCTGCCTTGTGCATTTTGAAGTTCAACAGTAAAGTCCATTTTCTTGCCATCTCTCTCAACAACAACTTTTATCTTGTCGCCTGGACGGTATCTACCTATTTGTGTTTGCAATTGATTGAAATTGCGTATAGGAGCGCTGTTTATCGATTTCACAATATCGCCTTTCTTTATTCCAGCTACTTTCGATGGGCTTCTCTCAGAGAAATCATCAATTAGAACACCTTCTATATTCTGAAGCTCTTTGTACTTCTCTGGATCATTTTGTTTTATGTATTCAATATTTGGAGATAAAATTCCCATTACTGCACGTTGAACTATGCCATATTCTTTTAAATCTGATGCAATTTTGCCAGCAATAGATATTGGAATAGCAAATGCATATCCAGCAAAGTTTCCAGTTTGAGAGTATATTGCAGTGTTTATTCCAACTAGCTCTCCACGAGTGTTTACCAAAGCACCACCACTATTGCCAGGGTTTACAGCAGCATCTACTTGTATGAAAGATTGTAAGCTTTTGGTTTCGCCAATGATGTTGGCTCTGTTTTTAGCGCTCACAATTCCTGCTGTTACAGTTGAGGTTAAATTAAATGGGTTGCCTACAGCCAACACCCATTCGCCCACTTCTAATTCGTCAGAGCTGCCAAAAGAGACATAGTTGAAATCCTCATCTCCTTCAATTTTCAATAGGGCTATATCAGTTTCTGGGTCTGCTCCTTTTACAGTTGCCGTATATTCTTTGTCGTTGTTTAAAGTTACAGAAACCTCTGATGCTCCTGCAATAACATGATTGTTTGTTATAATATATCCATCTTTCGATATTATTACCCCTGAGCCAAATCCTACTTGGGGCTGTGGTTGCCCGAAGTCAAAGTCTCGATTGCCAAAACCAAAGAAGAATTCAAATGGATCAACGTATTGTTGTCTTCTTTTAGAGGGCGTTTTGGTCGATTTTACGTGAACTACTCCATTGATTGTTTTTTTAGCTGCATCAGTAAAGTCAGGATAACCTTCCGAAGTGGTCATGTTGGCAAGTCTAACATTGTTTTGGTCAAACTCTTGTGAGAAGTTTTCTGAGTATTCTCTTATTGCTTGATTTGATTGTTTAGATGAAGCATTTCTTTTTTGCATGTAGTCGTATCCAAATAGAGCGACAGTTGCACTTAAGATAGCTACCAAAATAATGGTAAGTACTTGTTTAAAATTAGCTTTCATAATCTATTTAATTTTTGATGATTTAATTTTTGTTCTTCTCAAATATATATACAAAAAGCGTTCAAAAAAAGCATCAGGCACACTCATTTCCATTCTTTTAACGCTATAAATTAACACTTAACCTGCTTTAACTGCAATTGTACGGGTGAGAAGTTCCTTTACACTAATACTCTGACAAATTGTCATTTCGTATAGCTTCCCTTCTCAAGAATAGATGATTGACAGTTGGTGTAACTAAATCGAATAGTGGTATTGAGAAATAAAAACTACCTGCATTGTATATCTTGCTGTTTTTGTTTATTACTATTAGTTGTGTCAGATAGCGAATTAAAAACAATAGTATTGCGAATAGTGTAATACCCTTTGAAGAGGTAAGAACTCCTATTGCGCATAGTGCCACAAACAAAATATAAAAAGCATATCTAGTGAATACCTCAAAGGACAACAGTTTTGCACTGCTCCCCACATAATGTTTTCGTGTTGTAAGGTATCTTGTTTTGATGCTTCTCCAACTCGAGAAGCTATCTACTACGTTGCTAACAACTCTACTTTCGGGAGATGATAAAATAGCAGTGTTCTCTTTTGTTGCTATTCTGTTTGCAAACACATTATCTTCGCCATCTTCTATGTTTAGTACAGAGGAGAATCCTTTGTTGTCGAAAAATAGCTTCTTGCTGAAAGCCATATTCCGACCAATGCCCATATATGGTTTGTTTGCTAGTGCCATACTTGTGTATTTTACGCCACTAAAGAGATTGTCGAATAGAACAAACTTCTTGTAAAAGCCTTTATCAATTTTTAGTTGACAACATCCTAGTATCACATCTTTTCCTTTATTGAACGTTTTTGCATATTCATAGACCCATTTATTTGATAAAGGTTTAGTGTCGGGTTCTGTGAATAATAGTATAGCATGTTTGGCAGCTTTAATACCAATAGTTAGTGCGAGTTTTTTATCGTTGGTAGTGTTGGATCTTACTGGGATGAAAGTAACATATAAGTTAGGATGACTGACTCGAAAACCGTCCAATACATCTATTGTACTATCGGTTGATGCATTGTCAACCACTACAACTTGAAAGGTGGGATAGTCTTGATTTAGAATTGAAGGAAGATTCCTCCGAAGGTTTTCGGCTTCGTTCTTTGCTGTTATGATAATGGATACTCCTGGAAGATTTTCCTCATTTGTGTCTCCCGCATCATTCACTGTATCGTTGTTTGCGGCATGCCGATATGGTTTGCGAAATAGATAGATATAATAGAATAGTTGAATGACAAAGAAAATGAAGAAGAGTGCTATTGTAATCCATTCAGAAATTGAAATTCCATTTAAAAAAGAAGTTATGTCCATGTTGAAGTTTAAATAGTATCAGAAAAATATGATTTAGCTATCTCTCTACAGTTATATTGCGATGCCATCACCTCGCCGTAGGCTCCTGCAGAGCATATTGCTATAATATCGCCTCTTTGAGTTTGGTTTATTTTGAAGTTCTTGGCAAATGTATCACTAGATTCGCAAATAGGTCCCACAATGTCATAGGGGCATTTTCCCTTGTCAGACGTGAGGTTCTCGATATGGTGAAAGGCTTGATAGAGGGCAGGACGAATAAGGTCTGTCATGCCAGCATCTAATATAACAAAATCTTTTTTTATTCCTTTTTTTAGATAAGTTACTCGCGAAATGAGCGATCCACATTGAGCTACTACCGATCGCCCTAATTCGAAATGAAGTTTTTGTCCTTCTCTCAGTTTCAGGTGCGATGAAAACAGTTTGAAGTAATTAGAGAAATCTGCAATTGGGTATTTATCGGGGTTTTCGTAGTCGATACCCAGTCCGCCTCCTACATTTATGTGGTCGAAACCAATTTCTTTTGATTCAAAATATGTTTGAAGGTCGTTAATCTTGTTGCACAAGTTTTTGAATGAAGATAATTCTGTTATTTGAGAACCAATATGAAAGTGAAGACCAGTTAGTTTTAAAGAAGTTAAAGAGGGGAGAAGTTCTAAAACTTCGGGAATGTTAGCCTCTTCTAGTCCAAATTTATTTTCATTCAGACCAGTAGTGATATAGCTGTGTGTTTGTGCATCTACATTAGGATTTATGCGCAGTGCTATATTTGCAATTTTGTTTTTTGCCTTTGCCAAAGTGTTTATAGCGTGCAATTCTGGTATCGACTCAACGTTAAACGAAAAAATATCATTAGCTAATGCTATTTCTATCTCTTTGTCAGTTTTGCCAACACCCGCAAATGCAATCTCATTTGGATTAAAACCATTTTCAATTGCTTTCAAAATCTCATTTCCACTTACACAGTCAGCACCAAATCCTTGCTTAGCTATATGTTGCAGTAGACGTTTGTTTGTGTTTGCTTTCAGGGCATAATGTACATGAAAGGGCTTGCCCTCTATCTGGGTTTTTATAGCTTCGATAGTTTGGTCGAGCAATTCAATGTCGTAATAGTAGAAGGGCGTTTCTATTGAATTGAATTTGTGTATGGGGAATTTATCTTTATTCATTACATTTTATTGTCTGAGTAGGGTTTTTATTTATGTGCAAAAATACAAAAAAAGGAGATTGATTTCTAATATGAGTCAATTAAAGATGTTCTGAAATAAGTTGCATTGCTCTGTTCACCTTCTCTTCCATTGGTAAAAGAGCGTCAATCCAATTAATTTTCAATCCTCGTCGCTCCATACCTCTAAACCAAGTCATTTGTCTTTTAGCAAACTGATGAATGGCTATTTCGAGCTTATTATACATCTCTTGATAGGATATCTGCCCCATCACATGGAGTGTGACAAACTTATACTCTAAACCATAATAGATAAGGTCTTCGGGAGCTACTCCACTAGATAGAATCTTTTTCACTTCATCTATCATCCCCTCATCAATGCGAGCTTTCAGTCGTGAGGATATTTTATGTCGCCTGCTTTCTCTATCAATAGATACACCAATTATTAAAGAGTCAACAGCCTCATAGCTTTGAGTAGTTGTTTTTTGTTCTTCTTGAAATAGAGCTATCTCTATTGCTCTTATTGCTCTTTTTTTGTTGTCAACGTCAGTTGTGTTATGTAGGGTTTTATATCCCGATAAGATAATAGTAAGTTCGTCCAACGTTTTATCTTGCAATGAATCTCTTAGCTTTTGATTTTTGGGAACTTCTTTCAGCTCATAGCCTTTTAAAACAGATTCGATGTAGAGACCTGTTCCTCCACATAATATAGGGGTTTTGTTGCGAGACAAAATATCTTGATAGGCTAGATGAAAATCCTTTTGAAAATCATACAAGGTGTATTTCTCTCCAGGCTCTTTTATATCAATGAGATGATGTTGTATAGTCTTATCTCTTATTGTATATTCGTTGAGGTCTTTACCAGTGCCAATATCCATTAGCCGATACACTTGTCGTGAGTCGCCACTAATTATCTCTCCGTTAGTTTTGTTTGCAAGCTCTACTGCAAAAGGAGTTTTGCCACTTGCTGTGGGACCTGTAATTGTAATTAACTTTGACAATTTGCTGTTGTTTGTTTTATGAGTGAACTACCAGCTACCTCCAGCTCCGCCGCCACCAAAGCGACCGCCACCACCGCCACCAAACCCGCCACCTCCGAATCCACCTCCGCTTCCGAAGCTGCCTCTGCGACCTCCCCCTACTATAGGAGGGAAGAAAACAGGACCTCTTCTACTGCCACTTTGTCCATCACTGCCAATGTTTTGGTCGCCATCGCCTTTTTTTGAAATAGCTATAATAAATAGGATGAAGAATATTACAAATAAAATTATTGCTGCAACTGGCATACCTTCTTCTTGTTGCATTTCTGGGTCAAACTCTCCTTCAAGCCGTTTAATCATGGTGTCTATTGCAGCATTTGCACCACTAAAGTAATCATTTTGCATAAAGTAGGGAATCATTCTATCGCGAACAATTCTACCTGCATAAGCATCGTTTACGCGTGCTTCTAATCCGTATCCTACAGAAATATATGCTTGACCTCTGCTATTGCCTATCTTGGGTTTGATAAGAATGACAGCGCCATTGTCTTTGCCTTTTTGACCAATCTCCCATTTTTCTCCTATCTTGAAAGCATAGTCTGATACCGCGTATCCACTTAGGTCTTTGACAGTAACTACATAAATTTGTGTCGATGTTGTATCATTGTAAGCGAGTAGTTTGGTTTCGAGTGCTTGCTTCTCAGTCTCAGAGAATATGTTGGCAAAGTCATTCACCAATCGTGGTGGCGACATGGGTGCAGGTATATCTTGTGCAACCACACTCTGGGTGAGTAGTATAAGTAAAATAAGATGTAAACTAGTCTTCCAAAATAACTTCATTGTCTAATTCGTTTATATCGCCTTCTTGATAGGGATATGTTTGTTTTATTAAATTACCTACTTTGTCAACGGCTTTGCATATACCTTCGGTAATTAAGTCTTTGGAGCAGTAGGTTATTAACTCACTCAAAGTATTATCCCAAAAATCATCTTCTATAATGCTATTTATTCCTTTATCTCCAAGAATAGCTGCTTTGTGATCGGCAGGACACACAAGTATGAGCACCGCATTTCTTTGTGCAGTATTGTGCATTTTTAATTTCTGAAAAACTCTAGAAGCTTTATCAAGTGCATCTTCTTTGCAGTGTTTGGCTATATATACTCTAATCTCTCCCGAGGTGAGAAGCTCTGCATTCCGAATTGCTTCTGCAATTTTGGTGCTATCTATATTTTTCATTTCAAAATTAATTTAGTTTTACCGAGTTTAATAAGAGTCTTGTAAGGATGTTTCTGTTAAAAGTCAACTACAGGCGCAGTTTGTGCACCAGCATCTGCCTCGAAGTATCCTTTCTTCTTAAAGCCAAACCAACCTGCATAAATCACATGTGGAAAACGCCTGATATACTGATTGTAGTCTCGTGCTGTTTCATTGAATCGGTTTCTTTCAACTGAAATTCTGTTTTCAGTGCCAGCAAGTTCATCTTGTAGTGCTAGAAAGTTTTGATTTGCTTTCAACTCTGGATAGTTTTCGCGAATCATAAGTAGCTTGCCAAGAGCTGAGCCTAATTGACCTTGCGCTTCTTGAAATTGTTGGATGCCCTCTTCTGTCAACTCTTCAGGGTTTACATTAACCTGTGTGGCACGCGCTCGTGCATCTACCACTGCAGTAAAGGTTTCTTGCTCATGCGAGGCATACCCTTTTACTGTAGATACAAGGTTAGGAATTAAATCAGCACGGCGTTGGTATGCATTTTCAACTTGCGCCCATTGTGCTGTTACTGATTCTTGTTTGTTTACCATAGAGTTGTAACCGCAACTCGAGAGGGTGAAAACACCCAAAATTGCAATAATGATTGTGTACTTTAGTTTATTCATTGTTTTGTTTGTTTGATGATTATGAGTTAGAAATATGTTTTATAATAACGCTTTTGTTAAACAAATGTTTAGGTTCTTTTTTCAACTTTCGTAGCCTTTATAAATAGTATAAAGTAATCAGTTTAAGCCGTTGCGTGAACAGTTATGCATAGAAAGTGTTTCTTCTTTAGTTGCCCTTTCTCTTCTTTTTTATGTAGAAGAGAGAACATTGTTTATGCAAAAATACGAATTCATGAGGTGTTGCACTAATAATTGAGTTTTTAATTTGCTGCTAATAGCATATATGTTGAGTATTTTAGGTTAAGATATCTATGTTTAGGTAGCTATCTGTTTTTTATAGGATATTTTTTATAACTTTGTACGTTAAAGGATACTTCTTTTTTATTTTTGTTTCTTAAACAACTATGTGAATATGAATCGGTTTACACAATTACTTATATCAATATTTATAGCGTCAAGTTTTCACTTGTCTGCTTCTGAGTTTAATAGAACTGACACTATAGGCAAATTCAATGAGGTTACAGACATTGAGTTACGCATAAAGGAGATGGCTGATGCTTCCATTGGGTCAGATAGTTTGGATATTGTTTTGCAAGACTCTATTTTAGTACTAGATAGTGATTCTTTAATTTTGCCAATTGGTCAAGACTCTATTTTAGTTCCAGCTATTTCCGACTCTTTGTTGATAGATGAGATTGTAGAGCTTCCAAAAAAAGAAAAAGGCTTTACACCTGTGGCAATAAAAACCTCCCTAGATTCTCTTTATCAGCGCAAAGATAACGGAACAATCGAGCTGCCAGGTGAATCAGAATTCTCTTATGGTTTATACCTCGGATTGATGAGTTTTAAAGACACGATGTTGTACAATCCGCTTTTTGTTCCAGTAGTATTTACTGGCAGAATAGAAGATCCTGACTCAATGTTCATCTCTTCTAAAAAAGAAGATAGGCTTAAAGGAACACTTATTTCATCCGACGAAACCTTTAGTCCTCTTTTAGAAAAACAAGCTTTTGCCGATAAGGTTAGAAGAAACTACTTCCTTGAACATCCCACAAGTATTAAGCTGTCAACATCCAACCTAAAAGGTTTGAAGCCAGCTACTACAGACACTGATGTGAGCGAGAAGTTTAATCCATTCAAACACCTTTTATCATCCGAAACAAGCTTTTCGCTTGAGAGACCAGATGTTGAAGGAGCTATAGTTAAACGTGTTTATTGGGTTAGAACAGGTGAACATTCACTTCAATTCTCGCAAAACTACTTTTCTCCCAATTGGCATAGAGGAGGAACAAGCAATTTGAATATAAACAACAACCATATCATCAATATGAATTATCATAAAGAGAAGGTTAAATTCAATAATAGGCTTGAGTGGCGTTTGTCGGTTTTCAATGCGCCTGACGATACGATTCGCTCATATAGAATAGGTGATGATATGCTTCGCTACTACGGTGATTTCGGACACGATGCCTTCTTGAAAGCTTGGTCTTACTCTACCAACTTAGAGGTGAAAACTCAGATGTTTAAAAACTATCCGTCGAATAGTAATGAGTTGCGTTCTTCATTCCTATCTCCCTTGTATGTGAATGCTGGTATTGGTATGAAATACAATCTAGACAAACCTTCCAAAACTGTGCGAAACAGAAGGGTGCGATTAGCAGTATCTATCTCTCCATTGTCTGTCAATTATCGTTATGTAGGCAGTGATGAGGTGAAAAGGGCACGATATGGTATTCCCGAAGGAGATAAATCTTTACTTGATTATGGTTCATCGTTAGTAGGCAATATGACTTACGATTTCACTAAGTATGTTTCATGGAGATCGCGTTTTAAGTATTTTACTAACTATAGCAAAGCTGAGGCTGAGTTTGAGAACACTTTGACTATGTCTTTGAGTCAGCTGTTTTCCACAACATTACATCTCAACTTGAGATTTGATGACAGTGTGCCAGAAGATGAAGACTATAAGTATATACAAGTGAATGAAATGATAGCTTTTGGACTAACCTATAAGTGGTAGATTGTTTGCTTAGGGTTTGCAAAGAGAAAACTTTGTTTTTGACTCTTATTAAAAGTAGGCGCAAAGACTATTTAAACAAATCGTTTTCTTCTAATGAAAATCCATTCAAAAAATCCACAGTCTTCATGCGTCTTCTTCCTTCAACTTGCAGTTTCAAAACAGTGATAAAACCATTGCTGACAGCCACATTCAATTGTTTAGGATGAGGCTGCACAATTGTACCAATACTATAGTTGTGCTTTTCTATGATTGGTTGCACATCAAATATTTTAATATTAAACGATTCGCCATCTCTCACCAATGTAGTATGAGCAGCAGGGTAGGGCGATAGCCCTCTTATGAAATGGTCAACCTCGTAAGCGGTAGAGTTCCAGTCAATTCTGCAAGTGTCTTTAAATATCTTAGGGGCAGGCTTTAGCTCCTCTGCATTTGGGTTTTGTGCTTGTAGTGTGATGCTGCCATCAATAATGGCATCTACTGTTTTCAACATTAGTTGAGCTCCCACTACCATCAGTTTGTCGTGAATAGTTCCTGCATTGTCTCTTTCTCCAATTTCAATTTTTGCTTGGTGTGCAATCTGTCCAGTGTCAATCTCATGAACCAGTTTAAAAGTTGTGACACCCGTTTCGGCTTCTCCATTTATGATAGCCCAATTGATTGGAGCAGCTCCTCGGTATTGTGGCAATAGTGAGCCATGTAGGTTGTAAGTGCCATGTTTGGGCATATCCCACACTACTTCGGGTAGCATGCGGAAAGCAACTACAATATTCATATCTGCCTTCAATGTCTTCAACTCTTCAATAAACTCCTCATCCTTTAGGTTGGTAGGTTGTAAAACAGGCAAGTTGTGAGATTTTGCATATTTCTTTACATCCGACTCTTGCAGTTTGTGCCCTCTTCCAGCTGGTTTGTCAGGCATTGTTACCACGCCCACCACATTGTATTGGTTTTCAACTAAAAGCTTCAGCGTTTCTACAGCAAATGAGGGTGTTCCTAAAAACAGTATTCGGAAATCTTTCTTTGTCATATTGTTTATCTATTCTTCAGAGTAGTGTTCTACTAATACATCTCTGTATGCATTAAAAATGGACGATTGCGACATGATGCCTTTGTATTTACCTTCTTCATTCGTAACAGGCAAGTTCCAAGCTTTTGTATCTTCAAATAGGTTCATAATCTCTTCCATTGTCATGCTTGTTTTTATTTGAGCTGGGGCATTGGTCATAAGTTTCGATACTTTAAATCGATCGTATAACTCGGGTCTGAAAATAATATTCCTGATATCGTTCAATAAGATAAGTCCTACCAAAATACCATCGTCATTCACAACTGGGAAAATATTTCTTTTACACTTCGATATTACTTTCACCATCTCGCCTAAAGTCATGTTTGGTTTCACAACCTCTAAGTCCGTTTCCAGTAGAGCTTCTATATCAAGAAAAGTGAGAACAGCTCTGTCTTTGTGGTGAGTTATAAGTTCCCCTTTTTTGGCTAACTGCGTTGAATAGATGTTATGCTTCTCAAACAGAATAATAGTTGCGTATGAACTAATGGACACCATCATTAAAGGTAGAAAAAGATCGTATCCACCAGTTAGCTCAGCAATCAGAAAAGTTCCTGTAAGTGGTGCATGCATCACTCCTGCCATTACTCCTGCCATGCCAAAGAGGGAAAAATTCTCTTGTGGCAACACATTGACAAGACCAATTGAATTGTGAGAAAAAGAGTATAGAAAGCCAACCACGCATCCTAGGAATAATGTTGGGGCGAAAATACCGCCTGTTCCACCAGCTCCATTGGTGGCACTAGATGCAAACACTTTGGTTAGTACAATGAGGAAGGCAAATATAATAATACCCCAACTACTCTTCAGGAAATAGAAAAAACTATCGTCCATCAAGGTTTTGTAAGAGTCGCCTCCTGCCAATAAAGTTTCGATGGTGGTATATCCCTCGCCATATAAAGGAGGAAGAAAGAAAATGAGCACGCTTAGCATAACACCTCCTAGAAGAAACTTTTTCCAATAGGTGAGTTTGCCAAATATACCTTCTATCCATTTCATGCTTCTAGTAAAATAGAGCGATACAAAACCGCAAGCTATTCCTAGTAGTATAACATGCGGGATGCGGTCGAAGGTAAACCCCTCTACTTGCGAGAAGGCAAACATTGCATTGGTGCCAGTAAGGGTGTAAGCAATAGTGGTGGCGGTAACAGAAGTAACAAGCAGGGGCAATATCGACGACATGGTGAGGTCGAGCAACAGTACCTCAATTACAAACACAACGCCTGCAATGGGAGCTTTGAAAATTCCTGCTATTGCTCCAGCTGCACCACACCCCACAAGTAGCATCACATTGCGATGCTCTAGGTTGAACATTCTGCCCAAGTTGGAGCCAATAGCCGAGCCTGTGAGCACAATAGGAGCCTCGGCTCCAACCGAGCCGCCAAACCCTATTGTAAGCGAGCTTGCTATAAGCGATGTGTAGGTGTTGTGAGGCTTTAGTCTGCTTTTTCGTTGCGAAATGGCATATAATACTTTCGTTATTCCGTGGCTTATATCTTCTTTAACTATAAACTTTACATACAAACCAGCAATAAGTATTCCCACTATTGGTAATAAAAGGTAGAAGTAGTTAGCTCCAATGTTAATAAAGTTTTTTGTGAGAGAGCTTTGTATAAAGCTGATAGCCAATTTCAGGGTATGAGCAGCAAGTGCAGTCAACACACCTACCATAAAGCAAATTATAAGGAGAAACACACGTTCGGTAATGTGCTTTCTCCTCCAAATCAAAAAACGTTCAAACATATATTCAAAAAAACTTGAGTAAAGATAGTAATCTTTTTATTTGCCGAGAAAGGCTATTCAGTGCTCTAAGACAAGAGGAATATCCACTCTTCTTGCTTCAGGCAAATGTAATTCTAGTCTTGATTACACTAACCACAAAACTACAATTTTTTTTTCACAATTTGCTCTCTTGCTCTTATTTTCTTTTTAATGGCGATTGAGTGTCAGGTTTTTGGTAGGTAGCCTTCAGCTTATTGATATCTACGATATTTATTTAAGAAACAGTCACCAAGATTAACTATTTTGCACATTATCATCGCCACGCAATGTAGGGGCGGGGCTTGCCCCCGCCCGAAATATTCATTATCCTCTTACTTCGACACTTTTATTTGTGGTGTTTTATAATCATTTGAATATATATAAATACATTTTCTTATTAGAGATGTATCTGTGAATAGTGTTACAAATTATGCGGAGTTTGGTAGTGTGGTTGATATATATATATATTATGATAGTTGTAGATTTTATTGCTATCAACAATTGACCATCAATCCCTCGTTGCAAACGAAGGGGAGTGAGGTATCAAATCGTGTGTGAAATGCTGCGAGATTATATATTAACGGTGATTATATCCTCCCTATTTCCTAATAATATCAATTTCTCCACCACTCCCCAACTTTATAATAGAAGAGGGGTTTTGTTGGTAGTTTTCCTCTTGTCGGTATTGCACCACATAGTCAACAGCGTCTATTATTTCGGGGTCTATATCGTGGAAGTTTTGTGGAGGAGTGTGTCCTGCAATGTTTGCCGAAGTAGAAACTATTGGTTTTCTAAATCGCATGCACAACTGTTGCGAGAAAGCCTCGGAGGTGATACGAATGCCTATCGTGCCATCGCTGTTTATAAGATTGGGAGCTAGGTTTTTGGCTCCGTTGAAGATGATGGTGAGAGGTTTGTCAGCAAGGTCTATGAGGTCCCAAGCAATATCGGGCACATCTTCAACATATCCTTGTAGCTTTGCATCATTGTCTAATAAAATGAGCATCGACTTGCTCTTGTCTCTTTGCTTTATGGTATAAAGTTTCTCAACAGCTTCTTGGTTGGTTGCATCACAACCAATGCCCCAAATTGTGTCGGTAGGATAGAGTATCACTCCACCTTGTTTTAAAACCTCTATTGCTTTTTGTATGTCTTCGTTCATTCTTGATGAGTTTTTATATTTTGCACAACAATGGCATCTTCATATTTGCTGTCATGAGCTATCCATTGTTGCAGAACTCCAGTTTTGGTATATCCAGAGTTGATGAAAAGTTGAAAGCTTGCGTTGTTGCTCTGGGGGATGTGTGCGTAGAGCTGATTGATATTTAAAAAATTGAAGGCGTAATCTTGCAAAAGCTTCAGTGCTTGTATAGCAAATCCACCTCTTCGGTGTGCAGCGTCGATATATATTCCTACTCCAGCTCGGCTATTGAGTGCATCAAAATCATACAGGTCTATTGTGCCCACTACCTTGTTTGCTTGGTTGAGGGTAATCATAAATCGGAGTTGTTTCGACTGAAAAATATCTGTTTGCGCATCTGCAATATATTGTTTCAGCACATACTTTGAATAGGGTGATATGGTTGAGCTATATTTCCAAATATCAGTGTCATTTTCCCATTTGTAAAGTACTTCTAGGTCTTCGGGTTCTGGTGCTCGAAGGTGTAGTGTGTTGTTGTGAAGAAATGTTGCCATAATTTTAAAATTTATCTTGCATCTAATGCTTCTCCTATGCGAAGGAATATGTTTTTTTTGCGCTTGTCTTTTTCTTGTTGAGTTTCTTGCGATGACATGATTGTTTGAAAAGAACTTTCGCCCCTTACAGTAGCTTGCACAGCTTTGTATATAACGCCCCAGTCTGGCAATCCTCCCAAGTTTCTATCATCGATAAACATATCTACATTTATTTTGCGTGGCGAGGGGGTGGTCTCTTCAGGATAATTGGCGTTGTTGGCATAGAATATCAGTCCTCGTTCGGCACAGTAGTCTATAGCTTCTTGAAGAAACTCATCTTCACGTACAGTCCATAAAATGAGTCTGTGATTTTCTTTTTGCAATTGCAGCAATGTTTCAATAGCGAAAGGTATAGGTCGTCCTATTTTTGGATACATGTGTTCAACAATTGTTCCATCAAAATCTATTGCAATAGTCATTGTATCTTTGTTTTAGGTTGTGTTTATTAAATTATTTGTTATCTGTTATCTCTTCTTTGTCATCTTCACTAAGTTGTTCTTCTTTTTCTTCTTCAGCAACTACATCTATGTCGTTTTCTGTTGGGTAGCTAAAGATATATGCTATGAAAGTGACCAATGTGAGGAGCATAAAGTTTTGATTAAACGAGAGGGCATATAAAACAATGTTTAAAGAGGCAACTAAAAACAGAATTCCAAATCGTGTTATAAAAGCTTTTTTGTACTGAGCTGTTGTGGAGTCGCTATCTTTAGGATGTTTGTTTTTATTCATTATTACCGAGAAGAGCTTCAATGCTCCTGGAATGCCAACTAGAGTTATTAGAAGCGACCAAGTTTCAACTCCATAAGGTATAGTTGTGGCTTGTGGCACTAAAGTTATCCATTTAAAAGCAAAACTAACAAAGAGGATTGCTTGAACTCCGAATGCTATATAGAACAGGCGTTTTAAGTTGGTTATTATAGGTTTTGAATTCATTTTGCTATGACAGTTTATACGACTCACTAAACGGAGTTCTATTTAATATCGAGCGACCAAGTGTCACCTCATCTGTGTACTCTATTTCATTTCCTACCGATACACCCCGTGCAATAATTGACACTTTGATGTTGAGAGGTTCCAGTTTTCGGTAAATATAAAAGTTGGTTGTATCGCCTTCCATTGTTGCACTTAAAGCCAATATAACCTCTTTCACCTCTTTTTCCTTTACTCTTTTTATCAAGCTTGCAATTTCCACGTCCGAAGGACCTATTCCATCAATGGGTGATATTATTCCTCCCAACACATGGTATTGACCTTTATATTGCACCGTGTTTTCTATTGCCATCACATCTTTTATGTTTTCTACAACACATACTGTTGAGGGGTCGCGCAATGTATTAGCGCAAATATTGCAAACTTCACTGTCCGAAATATTGAAGCACGAAGAGCAATACTTCACCTCTCTCTTTAATGTTGTAATTGCCTCAGCAAAGTCTTCTACCTGTTTGTCGTCCTGACGAAGTAGGTGTAGTACTAAGCGGAGGGCAGTTTTTCTTCCAATTCCTGGAAGTTTAGAAAACTCTTTTACTGCATTTTCAAGAAGGGTTGAAGGATAGGGTTGATTCATCTGCATTGTTTTATATTCCTTGCAAATATAGCACGAATGGTTTTATTGCACAAATGTACTCAATTAATCTTTGATGTAACTTCTTGTCTAAATTGCACGTTAATTTTGTTTGTGTGTGTACAATTATTTTATAGCTTTGTTAATCTTTTGGCAAGCTATATATTGGCTGTTTATATCATTAGAATAATTATTACACAGTATATTAATTTCAATTATTTCACAATTTATGAAGAAATACAATTTTAATGCAGGTCCTTGTGTGTTACCTCGCTCGGCAGTTGAGTCGTCTATCGAAGCTATTCGCAACTTTGATAATACTGGCATTGGTGTTCTTGAAATTTCGCATAGAACTCCAGGTTGGGAAAATCTTATGAAAGAGTGCGATGCTTTATGGCGCGAATTGCTTGACATACCCCAAAACTATAAAGTGCTTTTTATGGGAGGTGGAGCTAGCACACAGTTCTTTACTGTGCCTGCAAACTTAATGACCAAAAAAGCTGCTTACCTGCAAACGGGTGTATGGGCAAAGAAAGCAATGAAAGAAGCAAAGTTTTATGGCGATGTAGAAGTTGTAGCTTCATCAGAAGATAAAACATATTCGTATATACCCAAAGGATACACTATTCCTACCGATGCAGACTATTTTCATATTACTACCAATAACACCATCTACGGAACAGAGATTAAAGAAGATATTGACTCTCCTATTACATTGGTGGCTGACATGTCATCCGACATTATGAGTCGTCCTGTTGACATATCTAAATATGGTGTTATATATGGTGGAGCACAAAAAAATGTAGGTCCTGCTGGTGTTGCATTTGTTATTGTGCGCGAAGATTTGCTTGGCAAAGTTGAGCGTGACATTCCATCAATGGTCGATTATCGCTCACATATCAAAGGCGAATCTATGTTTAACACTCCTCCCGTATTTCCTATATTTGTGATGCACGAAACGTTGAAGTGGGTTCAATCTGTGGGAGGTGTTGCAAAGATGCAAAAAATCAATCAGAAGAAAGCGGCAATGCTTTATGACGAAATTGATAGAAACAAACTATTTGTAGGCACTGCTGCCAAAGAAGACCGCTCTCTTATGAATGTGTGTTTTGTTATGAATGAGGAGTATAAAGAGAAAGAGGCAGCGTTCTTGAAGTTCGCTACAGAGCAAGGAATGGTAGGCATTAAGGGTCACCGCTCAGTGGGTGGTTTCCGTACTTCTATTTACAACTCTTGCCCTATTGAGGCAGTTGAAGCATTGGTTGAATGTATGCAGGATTTCGAGGAAAAGAACTCGTAATGTGCTGACTTGTGGTAGTAAAGGCTGCTTTGTGATAAACTGATATCCTCCGAAGTATTGTGTTGTACAGCCTTGCATAATACTTTGCGAGGCTATTAAGGGGGCATATACCAAACTTCTATTGTTCTACGAAGCTCTTTGCGATTGCTTAATTTAAGGAACCTAAAGATGCTATTGTTTTATTCTTTGGAAGACCTAATGTCTGCACCCCACATTAATTTGTTGCGAAGAGTCTCGAAAAAGGTGTGACCACGACGTTTCACAACGGGTTGAGCATAATTGGCTTTAGTTATTTCAAGCAACGTGTCGGCACTCAATGTTTGAGACACACCGTCTAACGACACCAAATAGTTGTCGCTTCTGCTCTCTATTTTCAATCTAATTTTGCTATTGCTATCAACTACCAAAGGACGGGAGTTTAAACTGTGGGGAGCAATAGCTGTGAGGATGATATTGGGCGCAGTAGGAACCATGATAGGACCTCCAATACTTAGCGAATATGCTGTAGAACCTGTAGGTGTAGCCACAACTAATCCATCGGCTTGATAGGAGGTTAGATATTCATCGTCGATATAAGCGTGAATAGTGAGCATAGATGAAGTGTCTTGCTTTAAGACTGCCACTTCGTTGAGGGAGTAGTTGGCAACATCGTTGCTCAATTGCTCCTCTTCTGCCGAAAGTGTAATAATAGTAGTCTTGAGCAACATGCGATTTTCGAGACGATAGTTGTTATTGAAAATCTCGTCTAAGGTTTCGTCTAAGTCTTCGAACTTGATATCGGCTAAAAAGCCAAGTCTTCCAGTATTAATTCCAAGTATTGGAATTTTGCGATGTGCAATTTCTGCAGCAGTTCTCAGAAAAGTTCCATCGCCACCAATGCTAAAAGCCATATCTACCTCGGGCATAGATTTGTTGAAAAGATATATAAAGGGGTCAATCTTCTCTTTTAACCCACCTGACAAGGTATCGAAGAAAGTAGCTGGTAAATAGATTTCTATGCAGTGATCCTTTATCTTTTGACAAATAGCATAAAACTGATGTTCATATTCTTCAGGCTTGTTGTTATATAAGTTGCCAAATAATACTACCTTCATTCTTTTGTTGTTTTATTTCTACCACATACTATTATATAATAACGAGAACTTCACCTTAAATCGTTTTTTTTGAGACGATAATAGATGATTAAATATCTAAGTAGTGCATTAGTTCTTTCAATCTATCTTCGTAGGTTTCATTCATTTTGCCCTCTCTCATGAAATAGTAAACAATGTTGTAGCTATATCGCTCAAAACTTCTAAGCACCGCTGAAATATCCAGAACATCCAATTTTAAAGATACCAGTAAGCTTATTCCATCTTCCAAAGGAAGGGTTTCCAATCTTACTATTCTTGCATTATTATCTTCAACCAAACGAGCAATCTCAGAAAGTGAATAATCTTTGATTGCCATATCTAAGATTAGCAATGAGTGTTCGTTCTCTGCCAGCTCTAAAAATTTTTCAGGGCTTGTTGTAGAGATAAAACTCTTTATCTGTTTCTTGATGAATTCTTTTGATTGCATATTCTTTTTCCCTCTTATCTTAAAGGATAATTTTTTATTCTACTACAAAGATGTAAAAAAAATTCATTCTTTTAGAGCAAGAAAACAACTATTTATATTCCTTACTTTTCAATGTGGATGAAAAAATGCATATCTTTGCAAATAAATTTTATCAATAGCACACAGTGCCCCTATTATAAATATTATGACCAAATTAAGCGTTAATATAAATAAAGTAGCAACTTTGAGAAATGCAAGAGGCGAAAATCTCCCCGATGTATTGAAAGTTGCTGAAGATTGCCAACGTTTTGGAGCAGACGGCATAACCGTGCACCCTAGACCCGACGAGAGACATATTACGAAGAAAGATGTATTTGACCTTCAGTCAAAAATAACAACCGAATTCAATATTGAAGGATATCCTTCACCAGAGTTTATTGCAATGGTGAAGAGGGTCAAGCCCAATCAAGTAACATTTGTGCCCGATCAGCCCAATGCCCTTACTTCTAATCAGGGTTGGGATACAATAACTCACGAATTGTTTTTGACAGAAATTGTTACAGAAATGCAAGCTGCCGATATTCGCACCTCACTATTTATTGAGGCAGATGTAGAAAAAGTTAAGGCGGCTTCGAGAATCGGGACAGATAGAGTTGAGCTTTTCACAGGACCTTATGCAAAGCAATATTCAAAAGACAAAGAAGCAGCTATTGCTCCTTTTATTGAGGCTGCACTATTGGCTAAGAGCTTGGGCTTGGGCGTAAATGCAGGGCATGACCTAAGCTTAGATAATCTGACCTATTTAATCGAGAAAATTCCTTTTATAAAAGAAGTTTCTATTGGGCATGCGCTCATCTCTGATGCTCTATACTTGGGCTTAGAAAAAACGATAAAAGCCTATAAGAATTGTTTAATAGCCTTATAGATAGGCAAGAAAACAAATTAGTTTTTTATCTTTACTTCATTCAAAAATAAATTGGACAATACACTATAAATGCGACAATAAGCTATGAATATATTACAAATTCCAGTATCTGCTCTCGACTCACTGCAAAGTGCTAGCACAACTATTGATGCTCAAGCAACAACTATGAATGCTTTTGAACTTGCTGCTAAGGGTGGGTGGATAATGATTGTGCTATTGATACTTCTTTTTCTTTCGATTTATGTGTTGATAGAAAGAACACTTGTCATAAAAAAAGCAAGGCAAGAGGATGCTACCTTTATGAATAGAATTAAAGATTATATTCACGAAGGGAAAGTGGATGCAGCACTTGGTTTATGTAGAAAGACGGACACGCCTGCTGCACGAATGGTGGAAAAGGGAATAAGTCGCATCGGACGCCCCACAACAGACGTAACTAGTGCTGTTGAAAATGTGGGCAACATAGAGATTGCAATGCTTGAAAAGGGATTGCCCATCTTGGCTACCACTGCTGCAGGAGCTCCTATGATTGGGTTTCTTGGAACTGTGACAGGTATGGTGAAAGCATTTATGAGCATGGCTGGCGAAGGAGCCAATGTGGATGTGACTACTCTATCGACAGGTATCTACGAAGCACTTGTTACAACCGTTGGTGGACTTGTAGTAGGTATTATTGCAATGTTTGCATACAACTATCTTACCACACTCATCAAAGGAATAATAAACAAGATGGAGATGCGCATAATGGAGTTTATGGATATTTTGAACGAACCAGCAGCTTAATAAACGTATATGGCACTTAAACAAAAACATACAATAGAATCGAATTTTAGTATGGCATCCATGACGGATGTTATCTTCCTATTGTTGATTTTCTTTATGATTACATCTACTATTGTTGTACCAAGTGCAATAAAAGTATTGTTACCTAAAGCGCAACAACAGGCTCAAGCAAAACCATTGACACGTGTTACTATTGATGCTGATATGAGATACTATGTAGCATCGGGCAACGATATGGAGCGAGAAGTACCCTTTGAAGCTGTAACTCCTTTTTTAGAAGAGTCGTACAGCGACGACCCTAATATATTTGTAGCACTCTATGCCGACGAAAGTGTTCCTTATCGAGAGATAGTAAAAATTTTGGATATTGCAAATCAGCACAAATTCAAAATGGTTTTAATGACTCGTCCTAAGTAACTTATTCAGGGTTCTTAATCTTTCATTTACCGAAGCATGCAACAATTAACGATTACAAAAGAAGAAATAACTGGCATGATTGGAGCAATTATCTTTATGGTATTGCTTTTGGTCATTCTTTTGTTCTCTTATTTCACTCTTGCTAGCCCTTCTCAAGACTTGGAGGGCATTCCGGTTATGTTTGGCAATGTTGAGGATGCTGGAGGATACGAAGAGCCTCCAATGAACGAGATAACACCACTTATAGAAGAAACTCCCACTCCACAAAACATACCATCAGAAACTCCTTTGATAGCTCAAATCGATGAGGCATCTATCGAGGTTGAGGAGCAGAAAAGTAAAGAGCAAGAAGAGGAGGATCGTAAAAAACAAGCTTTGCTTGAAGAGCAACGTCGTCAGCAAGCTGAGGCTGAGCGCAAGAGAAAAGAAGAGGAAGCTAGAAGACGGGCTATCAATCAAGAGATGTCGGGCCTATTTGGTGAAAACGCCAATGTTAATAGAGGAACAACGGAAGGTGAGGGTACGCAAGGAGTTTCTACAGGCACTTCTGATCAAGGGGCTGCATCTGGTGCTGGAGGAATTGGTTCGTACGATTTAGGTGGAAGAAGCGTTGGGAGTGGCGGTTTGATTCAACCAAAATACACAGTGGATGATTATGGAACAGTGGTGGTGAATATCACAGTTGATCCAAAAGGAAATGTAATAGGTGCTGAAATTGGTCGTGGAACTAATACAGGCAATCCTACTTTGCGACAAGATGCTATTAGAGCTGCTCGCAACACTAAGTTTAACTCAATAAGTAGTGCCAACAATCAGCAAGGGACTATTACCTATAAGTTTAATCTAAATTAAAAAAGGAGATATAACATGAAAAAAGTAATCGTATTCTTAGCAGAAGGATTTGAAGAGATAGAAGCAATATCTATAATAGATGTATTGCGCAGAGCCGAAGTTTCGGTAACTACTGTGTCAATAAGTAAAGAGAAAGAAGTAAAAGGTGCTCACAACGTTCCAGTTGTAGCCGATAAGCTTTTTGATGACGTAGATTTCGCTTCTTATGATATGATAGTGCTTCCAGGCGGAATGCCAGGAGCAAAAAACCTACAAGAGCACGAAGGGGTAAAGAAGCAAGTAGAAGTGTTTGAGAAAGATAAACATGTTGGAGCCATTTGTGCAGCACCAATGGTGCTGGGTGGTATGGGTTTGCTGAAAGGCAGGCGTGCAACATGCTACCCTGGATTTGAAGCAGAACTTATCGGAGCTACTATAACCAACGAAGAGGTTACAGTAGATGGCAATATAATTACTGGTAAAGGACCTGCTTTTGCCATGAAGTTTGCTCTGCAATTGGTGGAAACATTAGCTGGCAAAGCTACCCGAAATGAAGTTTCCAATGGGTTGCTATTGTAAAGTATAGAAAACAAGCTTGTAAGTTTCTTATAGTATTGAATAAGACTGTTTCTAAATCATTGGGACAGTCTTTTTTTTATCTGTAGAATCTAGAAGCTTGCGCCCACACTATCTATTGACAATTCAATTTTTTTTTGAAAACATCAAAAGCAGAGCGAGCAATACGAGTATAGATATGTAAATGAGGATGGTAATATCAATATTATCGCTCAATTAATTGGTTTATACAAAATAACAAAGTATCTTTGCAACCGTTTTTCAAATAATATAATGTCTAACTTTATTAATTACATTTTTTAATCAACAAATGAGTGACGAACTAAAAATCGCAGCTCCCATCGAAGATTTTGATTGGGACGCATACGCAGAAGGGGAAACCTACAACAAAGAAGAGAAAAAACAGTTAACTGAGGTTTACGACCAAACGCTAAGTACAATTACCGATAAGGAAGTTGTAATGGGCACAGTAACTGACATGAACAAGCGCGAAGTGCTTGTAAACATCGGGTTTAAATCCGAGGGGATAATTTCATTAAACGAATTTCGTTATAATCCAGAATTAAAGCCTGGTGACGAAGTGGAAGTTTATATTGAAACCCAAGAAGACAAAAATGGGCAATTAATACTATCTCACAAAAAAGCTCGTGCTTCACGTGCATGGGATAGAGTAAATGCTGCTCTAGAAAACAACGAGATTATTACAGGATACATCAAATGCCGCACAAAAGGTGGTATGATTGTAGATGTATTTGGTATTGAAGCGTTCCTTCCAGGTTCACAAATTGACGTGAAACCAATACGCGATTATGATGTTTTTGTAGACAAAACAATGGAGTTTAAAGTGGTTAAGATTAACCCAGAATACAAAAACGTTGTTGTTTCGCACAAAGCGTTAATTGAAGAGGAACTAGAACAACAGAAAAAAGAAATTATTGCTAAGCTTGAAAAAGGTCAAGTACTTGAAGGTACTGTTAAAAACATTACTTCTTATGGTGTGTTTATCGACCTTGGCGGAGTAGATGGTCTTGTTCACATTACTGACTTATCATGGGGTCGTGTACAACATCCTGAGGAAGTTGTATCGCTTGACGATAAGATAAACGTAGTTATTCTAGATTTTGATGAAGAGAGAAAACGTATTGCTCTTGGTATAAAACAACTTACTCCACACCCATGGGATGCACTGGATGCGGATCTTAAGGTAGGCGACGTTGTAAAAGGAAGAGTGGTGGTAATGGCAGATTATGGTGCATTTGTTGAAATCAATCAAGGTGTTGAAGGACTTATTCACGTATCTGAAATGAGCTGGACTCAACACTTACGTAGCGCTCAAGACTTCTTGAATGTAGGCGACGAAATAGAGGCAGTTGTTCTTACACTCGATAGAGAAGAAAGAAAAATGTCGCTTGGCATGAAGCAATTGAAACCAGATCCATGGGAAGATATTGAAACTAAATATCCAGTGGGAAGCAGACACAATGCTATTGTACGCAACTTTACTAACTTTGGTATCTTTGTTGAGATTGAAGAAGGAGTTGAGGGATTGGTACATATTTCCGACTTGTCGTGGACTAAGAAAGTTAAACATCCAAGTGAAGTAACTGAATTAGGCGCAACAATTGAGATTCAAGTTCTAGAAGTTGACAAAGAAAACCGTCGTTTGAGCTTAGGTCACAAGCAATTGGAAGAAAATCCATGGGAAGTGTTCGAAACTGTATTCACAGTAGGTTCTGTACACGAAGGTACAATTGTAGAATTGCTAGACAAAGGTGCAGTTATTTCTCTACCTTATGGTGTTGAAGCATTTGCAACTTCAAAATTCTTAGTAAAAGAAGACGGAAGCCAAGCACAATTGGAAGATAGATTAGAATTCCAGATTGTTGAATTTAACAAAGATTCAAAAAGGATTTTAGTTTCGCACAGCCGCACCTACGAAGATGATAGTCAGAAATCAGACAAGGGTAAACCAGCTAGCAAAAAAACTTCTCGCAAGAGAGATGCTGCTCCTGTAGTTGCTCCATCTGTTGCAGCTGAAAAATCTACTTTAGGAGATATCGAAGAGTTGGCTGCTTTAAAAGAAAAGCTCGACAACAAAAAGATAAGTAAAGCCAAAGCTGCTTTAGATAAAAAAGAAGCTGAGAAAGCTGCTGAAGAAGAAGCACCTGTAGCAGACGATGCTGTAGAAGCAAAGAAGGTAACAGCAAAAGCTGAAGAGAAAGCAGAAAAAGAAGCTAAGAAACCTGCTGCAGAAGAAGCTCCAGTAGCTGACGATACTAAAGAAGCAGAGAAAACTACAGCTAAAGCAGAAGAAAAAGTAGAGAAAGCTGAAGAGGAGAAGGAAGTTGTAGCAAAACCTGAAGTGAAAGCTGAAAAAGAAACTAAGGAATCTGTTGCAGAGGAAGCTCCAGTAGTTGACAAAGCTGAAGAGGCAAAGGAAGCTAAAGTTGAAAAGGAAGCTGAAGCAAAAGCTGACAAAAAAGCTGATAGCGCTGAAAAACCTAAAGAGGAAAAATCAGACGAAGAGACAAAGTCAGAAGAATAAAAAGAAACTGATTTTATAACTATATCAAAAAGAGCTACCCATAAATTGGGTGGCTCTTTTTAGGTTTATATAATATGGTGTGTGAGGGATGATAGTGTAGAATGAGAAGATCATTCCCCTGTTTACTAAAAAAATAAATTATCTTTGCATAAATTGACCAAGCAAAAAGATGAGTAATTTAATAAAACCATATAGAGACTTCACATCCTATCTATCAGAAAACTTTCCGTATAAAGTGCAAAAGATATCTATCAATGCGGGGTTCACCTGTCCCAATCGTGATGGGACTAAGGGTAGAGGTGGTTGCACCTATTGCAACAACAAAAGTTTTAGCCCTGAATATAGCACTCCTATCAAAACAGTTACAGAACAACTGAAAGAGGGCATAGATTTCTTTTCTCATAAGTACACCGAAATGAAATATCTGGCTTACTTTCAATCTTATACCAATACCTATGAGAGCCTAGGCAAGCTGATAGATTTGTACGATGAGGCATTGGCATGCCCAAATGTAGTGGGGCTAGTTGTTAGCACTCGCCCAGATTGTGTGTCAAATGATTTACTCAATTATTTTGAGAGAATAAGTAAAGAGCATTTTGTGCTCATTGAGTATGGAGTAGAGTCAACATTGAATAAAACGCTCGAAAGAGTAAACAGACAACATACTTTCGATGACTCGATAGAAGCAATAACAAACACAGCCAAGAGAGGCATCCCTGTGGGCGCACACATGATATTAGGGTTGCCAGGTGAATCTTATAGCGATATCTTATCTCACGCTACTACCTTATCTTCATTGCCTCTTACTACAATCAAACTTCATCAATTGCAAATAGTGAAAGGAACTGCAATGGCAAAAGAGTATCAGCTGCTGCCCGAATCATTTCATATATTCAAATTGGAAGAGTATGTTGACCTTTGTGTGGACTTTTCAGAGCTGCTTAATCCCAGTTTTTATATCGACCGATTTGCTTCTCAGTCGCCAAAACAGATGTTGATTGCTCCTGATTGGGGAGTGAAAAACCATGAGCTCACACAAAAGATCATCAAGCGCTTTAGCGAGAGGGATACCTTTCAGGGGAAATTGTATCAATAAAAACGAATGAAACCGATTTTATTTACCTGAAAACTCTACAAAACTGCAATTTAGAGTCAATTTGGAGGGAATATTTTGTTTATATGAATATTATTTCTATATTTGCACTCGATTTAAGACAGCAAATCATTCGGGGTGTAGCACAGTCCGGTTAGTGTGCCTGCTTTGGGAGCAGGAGGTCCGAGGTTCGAATCCTCGTACCCCGACTATATAAAACATCAGCATTTTAATGCTGATGTTTTTTTATGTCCAACAATTTTCTCATTCACTCTCTTATTACACAAATGTTACTTTCCTAAAACTGATTTATTTGTATCTTTGCAATACAAAATAACAAGCTTATAATTATATTATGTACAGAACTAATACGTGCGGCGATCTTAACCTAACCAATGTAGATGACAAAATTGTGCTTTCTGGATGGGTGCACAGAGTAAGAAAGATGGGTGGAATGACTTTTATAGATATAAGAGATAGGTATGGAATTACTCAACTGTCTTTTGATCAAGAAGTCAACGAAGAGCTGTATAATCAAGCTAACAAGCTTGGTAGAGAGTGGGTTGTGAAAGTTGAAGGTGTTGTAAAAGAGCGTTCAAGCAAAAACAGTAATATCCCTACTGGCGATATTGAGATTATAGCTAGCAAACTGATTGTGCTGAATAAATCGAAAACCCCGCCTTTCACTATCGAAGATGACACTGATGGTGGCGAAGATTTACGAATGAAATATCGTTACTTAGATTTGCGTCGCAAATCTGTGCGTAAGAATTTAGAGTTGCGTCATAAAATGACCATCGAAACGAGGAAGTATTTAGATGAACTCAACTTTCTTGAAGTGGAAACACCCATGTTGATTGGTTCTACGCCCGAAGGAGCGCGCGATTTTGTAGTTCCCTCACGCATGAATCAAGGTGAGTTTTACGCATTGCCACAATCGCCACAGTTGTTTAAGCAATTGTTGATGGTATCTGGGTTTGATAGATACTTCCAGATTGTGAAGTGCTTTAGAGACGAAGATTTAAGAGCAGACCGTCAACCAGAATTTACACAAATAGATTGCGAAATGTCTTTTGTAGATCAAAATGATGTGTTGAACACATTTGAAGGACTGGCAAAACACCTATTCAAAACACTAAAAGGAGTTGACATACCCGATTTTCCACGCATGAGTTATGCCGATGCTATGAAATATTATGGGTCGGACAAACCAGACATTCGTTTTGATATGAAACTGGTAGAGATGAAAGATTTGACCACCGATCGAGATTTTGTTGTGTTTGACTCAGCTCCTTATGTGGGTGCAATATGTGTAGAAGGCTGTGCAGTATATACAAGAAGGCAATTGGACGATTTGACCAAGTTTGTAAAACGTCCACAAGTTGGAGCAAAAGGATTGA
>CAZUHZ010000002.1:0-8836 GCA_964620895.1 uncultured Dysgonomonadaceae bacterium
GGAAGGGGGCAGTGATAATATATTGCACTTTGGCTCTAAAGAATCGGAGCATCTGGTGGGATTAGTAACATTTGACAATAAAAACGGTTATTATTTTAAATTAAGACCAAGCAAGGACAATAAACTCTATTTTGAATATGAAGGCAGTGATTTTAACAAAGAGTTTTATGGTAAAAAAGATAGGTCTACCAATGTTGATTGGCTTACTAATGTTTGGGGTAAAGGTAATTTTGAAAGTTCTTTAATTGAGCAGAAAAGCACTATAAATATTTATGTGAGTGAATATATGAATTCTTTTAAAGTGTTTCACTTTCACGATACAAGCAAAACTTCTAAGATGAGAAAGCCAGCTCAAATAAATGATAATAGTTTTTTGAGAGAAGATGCATCTAATCTGCCTGCTTATTTGTATTGGATGCAAGAGAAGCACCCTATCAACTTTAAAAAGATAGAGCGAGTTGTCAACTCTGTTGCGCCATTTTTCGAGAAGTTCAATTTGCAACCCGATAGACTAAATTCTGATATGATACGGCTAGAATGGCAGGAAAAGGGTTCTGAGTATTTCAATGCTATGCATTTATCTGATGGAACGCTACGGTTTATTGCCTTAGCAACATTGCTATTACAGCCTGAAGCTCCGCAGATTATTATCATAGACGAACCAGAGTTGGGGTTGCATCCCTTTGCAATAAACAAACTGGCAGGATTGATACAGAAAGCATCGGCTAATAGCCAGGTAATTATCTCAACTCAATCTGTAAACCTGGTTGATAACTTTGTGCCTGAAGATATTATTACGGTTGATAGAAAAGATGGTCAGTCTGTGTTTAAACGGCTTAGCAGTGAAGAACTGAAAGAGTGGTTGAGTGAGTATAATATTAGCGATTTGTGGAACAAAAATGTAATTGGAGGCAGACCATGAAACGACTGATATTGATAGTGGAAGGACAAACCGAAATGGAATTTGTGAATAGATTGCTCGCTCCTTATCTTGTACATCAAGGGCTTAACACTTCCATTCAGCCTATAATGATTACAATGAAAGGAGGAGGTCATGGTTTTAATAATATTGAGCATTTGAGTAATACAATAAAACCCCTACTGAATGCAAGCGATGAACCAGTTATATCTACCATGATTGATAACTATGGTATAAATAGCGAAAGCAAACTGCCAGGGTATGCCGAATATAGTAAAGAGCAGAACATGGGCATTCGGTTAAAAATGATGGAATCTAATCTGAACGATTATATTCAAAAGATAAAACCGTATCGCTATTTTATCCCCTACATTCAGCGTCATGAAATGGAAACACTTTTATTTGCAAATCCAGAAAAAGGGTTTGAATTTGAAGCTGAGGAAATTAAGAATGATGTTATAAATGTTTGTAAAGAGTTTGATTCTATAGAAGATATAAATGATACTCCAGAAGGCGCACCATCTAAAAGATTAAAAGAGATATACAATAAGCATCAAAAGAAATATGTAAAGATAGTTGATGGAATAGAAATTGCTGAACTTACCACCATTGAGAAAATGCTGGATAAGTGTCCTCGATTTAAGGAATGGATGGAAAAGTTGATTGAGGTGGTGATTGAGTCAAAATAAAGTGATTGCTCATAAAGATTTTGCTAAAATATATTTGTTTTAATGGAAGTGTAGTCGTGTACCTAATGCTGGTGAGGATATTTATCTGTTCTATTGATAACGGCAGAAGTTGACACAGATAAATATCTGCACCAACGTGAGATTAGGCGAAACGCTATTAACCAATAAAAAGGGCGAGCTTGGCTTATTGAGAAGAGACGCCCATGTAGGGCGTCTGTACAATTTCAAGATTGGGGAATTGTGGTGGGCAAGGTAATGAATTATACCTGTACAGACGCCCTATAGGGCGTCTCTGGTAAATCATAAAGGCTACCTTATTCATTTAGCTGATAAAATATCAACATTCGTTGTTGATCCAACTAATATAATTAAATGATAATGGAAAAATTCATTGATAAATATCGCATACCATCTTCGAGATTGGAATCTTGGGATTATGGATCTAATGCAGTTTATTTTATTACCATTTGCACTAATCATTGCAGGCATTATTTTGGAAATATTGAAGACGATACTATGAAAATGAATAAAATAGGTGAGATTGCCAATCAATATTGGATAGACATTCCAAAACATTTTCCATTTGCTATTTTAGATACTCATATCGTTATGCCTAATCACATTCATGGGCTTTTGATAATCAATAAAGATGAGCCTTCATCAGCATCCAATAATAACAAATGGAAATCAGGCACATTAGGCGTAATCATTAATCAATACAAACGAATCGTAACTATCAATGCACGAAAAATAAATCCTGACTTTAGATGGAAAGCTCGCTTTCACGACCATATTGTGCGCAACGATAAGACATTGAATACAATACAGCAATATATTCAAGATAATCCACTTTTATGGAAAAAAGATAAATTTTATATTCCATCGTCTATTGAATCAAGTTGAAGATTGGCTGATGTGCCAGCTAATGAAAATAGATAGCTCTGATGTTTGAGAAGAGACGCCCCATTTAGGGCGTCTGTACAACCTCAAGATTGGGGAATTGTGGTGGGCAAGGTAATAAATTTTCTATACATCTCTGTCAAATCATTTATAGAAATCTACACAAACAACCCCTCTATTAAGCTCAAAATGTAAAGTTTAAACCCAATACTGCAACAAAATGTACATTTTATGCCTTATTTATTGATAAAATGCTGATATTTGCATCTTATTATAAATAATGAATTGAAAAATTTAAAAGATAACAAGCCAAATGTTTAAAATTCAGACATTAAATGAAATCGACCCAAAGGGGCTATCACTCTTATCACCAGACAGCTACGAAGCATCGAGCGAAATTGAAAACCCCGACGCAATAGTATTGCGCAGCCACAAAATGCACGGCATGGAGCTTCCACCGTCGCTAAAAGCTGTGGCAAGGGCTGGAGCTGGTGTTAATAATATTCCGATAGATGAATGCACAGAAAAGGGTATTGTGGTTTTCAACACGCCTGGAGCAAATGCCAACGGAGTGAAGGAGATGGTGATTGCCGGATTGATGTTGGCTTCGCGCGACATTATCGATGGTGCAATATGGGTGAGATCATTGATTGGCAAAGGCAGCAAAGTGCCAGCTATAATAGAAAAAGGAAAGAAAAACTTTGTAGGACAAGAGATTAAAGGAAAGACGCTCGCCGTAATAGGATTGGGTGCGATAGGTGTTTTGGTGGCAAATGCAGCCAAATCGTTGGGCATGGAGGTGGTTGGATACGACCCCTACATATCGGTTGATCAGGCTCTTAAACTGAGCAACAGGGTAAATTTGGTGAAAGGAATAGAAGAGCTGTTGGCACAAGCCGACTACGTGACGCTAAACATACCACTTACACCCGACACCAAAGGCTACATCGACAAAGAGAAGCTAAAAATGATGAAAGACAACGTGCGAATATTAAATTTTGCTCGTGGTGGATTGGTAAATATAGGTGACTTGAGAGAAGCAATCGCATCGGGGAAAGTGGCTAAATATATAACCGATTTTCCAGACGAAGAGATATTGAACTTAGACAAGACTATTGCTATTCCACACCTTGCGGCTTCTACAAAAGAGTCGGAAACCAACTGTGCAGTGATGGCGGTGAAACAGATGAAAGATTTTTTAGAAAACGGAAATATTACCAACTCGGTCAATTTTCCCACTGCTATAATGGAACGTCACGAAGGTTGTCGGATATTGATAGCCAACAAAAACATACCAAACATGGTGAGCCAAATATCAAGTATTTTGGCTTCGCAAACCATAAATATCGATAGTATGTTGAACCGTAAATACAATGGCAATGCTTACAATATTATCGACATTACCCGTAAAACTTTAGACCCATCGATTGTAGAAAAACTAAAAGAGATTGATGGTGTGAGCATGGTGCGCGTGCTGCCTGCAACGTAGAAATGATGGGGGTGATGAGTGATGATGAATTACGAATAAATTATTCACTGTTCACTTTACCAATTGGAAACTATAAAAATACACACTTTTAATTATTGAGAAGAGACGCCCTTACGAGGGCGTTTTTTTATAACACAATGCCTTACAACGCCTTCACCTTTATCTCTTTTGGCATGCTCCATTCACAGCAATCTTTTGCAAGTTCATTCATCAAAACACCGCATATATCAGCATAATAGAGTATATTTGTAGTTGCAAAACAACTAACAACCTCAATATATTTTTTAATATGCACTACATCACAAAAAAACTTTTTCTACTTCTTTCTCTCACCCTTTTGGCAGGGTGCACCCTTCAATCTAAAAACAGTTCGGATAGGGATGACGAAACAGTTGATATAGCTGCAATAGAGGATGTTGAGTCTGAAGATGTTGCTGAAAGCACTGATAGCAAAAAAGCAACTTTTGTTGACAAAGAGGAATATGACCATAAGATGATGCAAATGGTAAATGGCGACACTACTGGATTGTGGCCAGTTGCCCACGAAGAGTATCCGCTGGAGGGAGCTATACTGCCATTCAAGCGGATTGTGTGTTATTATGGCAATTTGTACTCCAAAAATATGGGGGCATTGGGCGAGTATCCTCCCAAAGAGATGTGGCGAATGCTAAAAGATGAGATGGCTGCATGGCAAGCTGCCGACCCCGACACACCTGTGATTCCTGCTATACACTACATTGCCGCCACGGCGCAAATAGGAGCAATGAAAGACAACACCTACAGAATGCGAATGCCCGAGCATCAAATTGACTCGGCATTGGCTATTGCAAAGATGGAAGATGCATTGCTATTTCTTGATGTGCAAGTGGGTCACAGCACTGTGCTGGAAGAGGCTCAAGCACTGGAGAAGTATCTGAAGATGCCTCATGTGCATTTTGGTATCGACCCCGAATTTTCGATGAAAGAGGGTCATGTGCCTGGAAAGAAGATTGGCACTTTTGATGCTGAAGATATCAATACTGTGTCGAACTATTTGGCACAACTAGTGCGCGAGCACAACTTGCCTCCTAAAATATTGGTTGTGCACAGATTTACGCAAGGTATGGTGACAAACTATCAGAATATAAAACTACGTCCCGAAGTGCAAATTGTGATGGATATGGATGGCTGGGGTGGACCTGCATTGAAGAACAACACATACGAACAGTATATAAGGAAAGAGCCTGTACAGTTTACTGGGTTTAAATTATTTTACAAAAACGATATAAAGCCTGCACCTCATCGACTGTTGACGCCCGAAGAGGTGATGCAACTGAAACCAAAACCTATCTATATTCAATATCAGTAAATAGGTTGAGGTAAAAATACTTTTTTTTTGACTTTATGGATTACAATAAAATATTTAAAAATATTTATGCCGAGCTTTTGAATAAAGAAGACAAAGGCGAGGTAGCCAATTATATTCCACAACTTGCAGTAGTAAATCCTGATAGCTTTGGGGTGCAACTCACCACGGTAGAGGGCAATAGTTTTGCTTTTGGCGATTCGGAAGTTCGATTTTCTATTCAAAGTATTGCAAAGGTATTCACTTATGTTTTAGCCTACTCGTGCATAAAAAGCGAAATG
The DNA here is from genome assembly GCA_964620895.1 of uncultured Dysgonomonadaceae bacterium. GTDB lineage: Bacteria > Bacteroidota > Bacteroidia > Bacteroidales > Dysgonomonadaceae > UBA2632. Next base: position 5,624 of record CAZUHZ010000002.1, read on the forward strand.
TGGGAGCGTGTTGGTGTAGAGCCAAGCGGCACAGCATTCAACTCGTTGGTGCAATTGGAGAGCGACAAGGGTATTCCTCGCAATCCATTTATCAATGCTGGGGCAATTGTTATTTGCGATATATTGGTAACCCAGTTGGAGTCGCCAAAAGAAGATGTATTGGCATTTATTCGCAACTTATCGGGGGTTGACAGCATCAACTTCAATAGCGATGTGGCTCAATCCGAAAAGTCAACTGGTTTCATTAATATGGCATTGGTCAATTTTATGAAATCGTTTGGCAACATCCACAACGATATCGACCAAGTGATGGACCTCTATTTCCATATTTGCTCTATCGAGATGAGTTGCAGGGAACTATCAAAAAGCCTCCTGTTTTTAGCAAACAATGGTGTGGTGCCCTATTCGGGCAAACGCATCCTATCGCCTAGTCGCACAAAACGCGCCAATGCTTTGATGCAATCGTGTGGCTTTTACGACGAAGCGGGAGAGTTTACCTTCAAGGTAGGACTGCCAGGCAAGAGCGGTGTGGGTGGCGGTATTGTGGCGATTCATCCTCAACGGTATTGTATCACAGTGTGGAGTCCACGCCTCAACACCAAAGGAAACTCGTACAAAGGGATGCTCTTTTTGGAAGAGTTTACATCGCACACAGAGTTGTCGATATTTTAGCTTGATGAAGTTTTAAATTTCTATTATTGAGAGACTTTATTTGCAGTGTCTATGAATAAATTTAATTGATAATCTTACAGCTTAACAAACAAATGATTATGAAAAAGATAATGTTTATATCCTCCATCCTAACAGCTTTACTTGTTGCAATATGCTGTATCAGTGTTGTTTCTCAAAATACCTTACCTCAACCCATTTTGGAAGTTGAGGAGGGATTTACTTCAATTTTTGATGGCGAAACTTTAGGTGATTGGGAGGGAGATACGCTTTATTGGCGGGTAGAAAATGGAAGCATAGTAGGAGAAGTAACGCCTGAAACAACTTTGCAAAGAAACTCATTTTTAATTTGGCGGGGTGGCACAGTGGGCGATTTTGAGCTAAAGCTACAGTATAAAATTTCAGCTCACGGAAACTCTGGAATCAATTACAGAAGTTTTGAGGTGAAAGGTGCTCCGTGGGCACTAAAAGGATACCAGTTTGATATTGATGGACAAGGAGATTGGACGGGACAAAACTATGAAGAGAGAGGACGTGAATTCTTGGCACTTCGAGGACAAGTTGCAAAGATTGACAAGAAAGGGGAGGTGCTTGAAGTTGGCAAGATTGGAGATAAAGATATTTTGTTTGATTTGATAAAACACGATGATTGGAATGAAGCGCATTTAATAGTTCGTGGCAATACACTTATTCACATCATCAACAATCAGATAATGAGTGTGGTAATTGATGACGACATCTCTAACAGAAAAAACGAAGGCTTACTTGGTGTGCAAGTTCATGTGGGTCCTCCTATGAAAATTGAATATAAAAACATTAGAGTTAAGAGGTTCTAAAAGAAGTTCTTTATTCATTGTTATCTGATACAAGCCAAAACATCTATATCCTATGTTTCGCACAAAACACACTATTTTGATTTAAATGTAAAAAGCATTACTTTTGTCTTCAATTTTTAATATGGTATGAAACTAGACTTTAAAGATAGAACTCCTCAACTCATTGCAATTATTGTTGTGATGGCACTTGCCTTGGGCATAACGGCTTACTTTGTTTTCTCGAAAAACAAACAGATTACCGAAATGCAAGGACAGTTCACTATTGACAAGCAAGAGTTAGAAGACGAGTACGAAAGCATATCGATGCAGTATGAGGGCTTTAAATTTAGTGTCGAAAACGACTCATTGCTATACAAGCTCGAAAACGAACAGGCAAAAGTGCAACGTTTGATGGATGAGCTAAAGGTGACGAAAGCTACCGACCAAGCCGAAATACGCCGTCTGAAAGACGAATTGGGCACGCTGCGCAAGATATTGAAATCGTATATTCAGCAAATAGACTCGTTGAACAGACTCAACGAAGAGCTGAAAGCTGAAAATGTGCAGATAAGCAAAAAAATGCAAGAAACAACGCGCACTCTGAACGTGGTGACGGAACAAAGAAAACAGTTGACCGAGAAGGTTTCGCTGGCTGCCAAACTGGTTGCAACCAATGTGACGATTAAAGCCGTTGATGGCAGAGGACGCACACAAAAAAGATTGCGCAGAAGTGAGCAGTTTCTTATTTCACTCACCATTTCACGCAACATTACTGCCGAGCCAGGCGAGCGCACCATTTATGCCCGCATTATGCAACCCGATGGAAGCGTGTTGACAAAAAACCCCAACAACCTATTTGCATTCGAAAACAAAGAGATTACCTATTCTAGCAAGCGCATCATGGAGTATGGTGGCGAAGAAACAGGTGTGGCACTCTATTACGATATTGATGAATTTTTGATGCCAGGGACTTATAAGGTGGATATTTTTGCGGATGGAAGTCATATTGGGACGAGTACTTTGCAAATGGAAGACTAACTTTTTTAACCACAGATAACTCAGATAAACACAGAAGGGAAATTACACAGAAAGGAATAGCTGCTATTTTAATATTTTAAAAAGCACAAAATCAAACAATTATAACAATCAAAACGATGGAAGAATTGAATGACTTAACCTATAAAATAATTGGATGCGCATACAAAGTACATAAAGAACTGAGACCTGGCTTGTTGGAATCTACTTACGAGATTTGTTTAGAACATGAATTGAAAAAGGCTAATTTGAAAGTAGTAAATCAATGTTCACTACCTGTTGTTTATGATTCGTTAAAATTGAATGCTGGATATAGAGTCGATTTATTAGTTGAGGACTCTGTCATATTAGAATTAAAGGCGGTTGACGAAATAACACAAGTTCATAAAGCACAATTAATGACCTACTTAAAACTCTCAAAACTAAAGCTTGGCTTACTTCTAAACTTTAATGTTCTGAATATGCAAAATGGAATTAAAAGAGTAATAATGTAAAATCATTCCACTAAACAATCTGTGAAATCTGTCTTATTATAAAATACCAAAGGTGTTTTAAATAATCCATTCCCTTAAATTGCTTCTCCCTCAAACTTTACTCCCTTCAAAGCTTTACAACATTCAAAAAAAATAGATCTGAGCTAATCTGTGAAATCTGTGGTTGAAAATACTTTTTATATTAACTTTGAAACTTGTTT
>CAZUHZ010000002.1:8936-32742 GCA_964620895.1 uncultured Dysgonomonadaceae bacterium
AATCTGTGAAATCTGTGGTTGAAAATACTTTTTATATTAACTTTGAAACTTGTTTATAAAAACATTGACCTCTAATAAAACAAACAAACAAATGCTAATCCTCCGTTCAAATACATCCGACCCAGCTTTTAATCTGGCAACAGAAGAGTTCTTAATGTACAACAAGTCGCAAGACTGCTTCTACCTCTATATCAACGCTCCATCCATTATTGTGGGTAAACACCAAAACTCGCTTGCCGAAATAAATGTGGATTATGTGAAAGAAAACGATATTACCGTTATAAGGCGCACATCGGGTGGTGGTGCTGTGTTTCACGACCCTGGCAACCTAAACTTTACTTTCATAATGAATGAACAGCAGGATGAAGCTGTTGATTTTAGAAAATACACACAACCTATTATAGATGTGTTGCAAGCAATGGACGTGGATGCAAAGTTTGAAGGTAGAAACGATATGACCATCGAAGGAAAAAAGTTTTCTGGCAATGCTAAATGTTTCTACAACAACAAAGTGTTGCAACACGGCACATTGCTATTCAACTCTACCCTACCCAACCTATCGCAAGCACTGAAGCTGAACCCTTTGAAATATAGAGACAAAGCGGTGAAATCTATCAGCAGTCGTGTTACTAATATTTCAGAACATTTAAAACATGATATATCACTAGAAGAGTTTGAAAAACGCATTGTTGACCATGTTCGCACCCTATATGCCGATGCGGAGGTGTATGAGTTGACAGAAGAAGATATTGCTGCAATAAACAAACTTGTAGAAGAGAAATACGGAACATGGGATTGGAATTTTGGCTATTCGCCCAAATACAATTTCCAGAAAGGGATAAGAACAAGTGGTGGGCATGTTGAAATAAACCTTGACGTGTACAAAGGACAGATTGAAAACGTGAAGATATTTGGCGATTTCTTCAACACAAGTAGTGTGAGTGAGCTCGAAAAACTGTTGGTAGGCGCACCACATGAACGTGAACAGCTAAAGAAATTACTATCGACTGTGGGGATAGAAAAATACATGAATAATGTTACAGTTGATGAGTTTGTGGAAGGGATGTTTTGATAAAACAGACCACTATTAGTTGAATTAAGGTGAGGGCAGACTAAAATAGGTTTGCCCTTATTTTTTTTGTATTGAGCTGCTATGTTATACTGCAAACATCCTCACAGTCTCTTATCAAACATCCACCATAATAGAACCAACCTCTTCCCATTTAATGCACCTTCTTTGCTCTCTTTTGCGGTAAAAATAGCAACCATTAAAAATTATTTTCAACAACCGTACAAAGTTTATACACGTTATTCTAATTATTAATTGATAATTAATAATTAACTATTAATTCTAACTGACTAGTTACAAGATATTTTGTATTTTTGTATTCATTATATAACAAACAAAGAAAACAGACACTTAAAATGAATATTTTAGAACTAAGCGAGCAGGAAATTTTTCGTCGTGAAAGTCTTCAGCAGTTACGCGATTTTGGAATTGAGCCTTATCCAGCAGCACTTTACAATATAGACGCCTACTCAACTGAGATAAAAGAAGCATTTGACGATGAAGCTACTCCTCCACGTCAAGTGAGTATTGCGGGTCGCATAATGAGTCGCCGTATAATGGGCAAGGCTTCTTTTTTGGAGTTAATGGATAGCAAAGGTCGCATTCAGGTGTATATTACCCGTGACGATATTTGTCCTGACGAAAATAAAGATTTGTACAATACTGTATTCAAAAAACTATTAGATATAGGCGATTTTATCGGCATTACTGGCTTTGTGTTTCGCACAAAAATGGGCGAAATATCGGTGCATGCCCAAAGCTTGACAGTATTGGCTAAATCGCTACGACCACTGCCTATTGTGAAAACAAAAGATGGTGTTTCGTTTGATGCATTTAGCGACCCCGAACAGCGTCACCGTCAACGTTATGTTGACTTGATTGTGAACGAACATGTTCGTGACACTTTTGTGAAACGCACTAAAATGTTCAATGCTATGCGCACCTTTTTCAACGAAAGAGGATACTTAGAGGTTGACACACCTGTATTGCAAAGCATACCTGGTGGAGCAGCGGCACGCCCATTCACCACGCATCACAATGCGCTAAACATGCCACTCTATTTGCGAATTGCCAACGAGCTCTATCTAAAACGTTTGATTGTTGGTGGATTTGATGGCGTGTATGAGTTTTCGCGCAACTTCCGCAACGAAGGTATGGACCGTACACACAACCCCGAGTTTACTGTGATGGAGATATATGTTGCTTACACAGACTACAACTGGATGATGGAATTTACCGAGCAAATGTTGGAGTATGTTGCCATGGAGGTGCTTGGCACTACCAAAGCAAAGATTGGTGACAACACAATCGACTTTAAAGCTCCCTACCGTCGCATCACAATGATTGATTCTATTGAAGAGAATACAGGCATCAACGTTGCTGGAATGAACGAGGATGAACTGCGAGATGTTTGCAAGAAACTGGGCGTTGAGCAAGACGAAACAATGGGTGTGGGCAAGCTAATTGATGAGATATTTGGAGAGAAATGTGAGGGTACTTATATTCAACCAACATTTATTACTGATTATCCCATTGAGATGTCGCCACTGACAAAAAAACATCGTAACAATCCCAGCCTTACAGAGCGTTTCGAGTTGATGGTAAATGGCAAAGAGTTGGCTAATGCCTATTCGGAGCTGAACGACCCAATTGACCAACGCGAACGTTTTGAAGACCAAATGAAGCTGTCGGAGAAAGGTGATGACGAAGCAATGTTTATCGACCACGACTTCTTGAGAGCTTTGGAATACGGAATGCCTCCTACCTCAGGAATGGGTATTGGTATGGACCGATTGGCAATGTATCTCACTGGACAAGAGTCGATACAAGAGGTGCTGTTATTCCCACAAATGCGCCCCGAAAAGAAGGCGGTAAAAGATGAGGCTTCAAAATATACCGCTATTGGAATACCCGAAGAGTGGGTAGCTGTTTTGCAAAAAGCTGGCTACAACACGGTTGAATCTTTGAAAGATGTAAACCCCAACAAACTTCATCAAGAAATATGCGGTTTGAACAAGAAATTCAAGCTTGAATTGAACAATCCTACTGCTGAAGAGGTTAAGATATGGACAGACCAAGTGTCGCAAAGCTAATTATTTGCAAACTTGCAGTCTTTTTAATGAAAAATCCAATATGAATATACCGGGAAACATTGCTATTATAGGAAGTGGCACTTGGGCTACAGCACTAGCTAAAATAGTGCTAATGAAGAATAAGCGTATAAACTGGTTTATCAGAAAAACCGAGGTGATTGATAGGTTTTATGATACGGGATATAACCCTACCTATTTATCAAACGTGAAATTCGATCTTACTAAAATAACCTTCTCATCAAATATTGAACGAACCGTAAAGGAGTCGGACACAATCATTATTGCTGTTCCATCACCTTACTTGAAGCACCACCTCAAAAAACTGAAGCCTAACCATTTTAGAGACAAATTTGTTGTTTCTGCAGTAAAAGGTATTGTTCCATTCGATAATATGGTTGTATCTGAGTATCTCTCGTTCAACTATAAAATTCCTATGGCAAATGTAGGGGTGCTTTCGGGTCCATGCCATGCCGAAGAGGTAGCGCTTGATCGATTATCATTTCTGACAGCGGCTTGCAAAGATGTTGAAAAAGCAGAAATGCTTGCCGAAGCCACAGCATCAAGCATTCTAAAAACTACGGTATCAACCGATGTTATTGGAATAGAGTTGGCAGGGGTACTCAAAAATATTTATGCCTTTATGGCAGGTGTATGCCACGGTATGGGATATGGCGATAATTTCCAATCTGTATTGATGACAAATTGTGCGCGCGAAATGGAGCGATTTATTAATGCATTAGTACCAATGGAGAGAAGCATTCTTGAGCCTGCATATTTAGGCGACATGCTTGTTACAGGCTACTCTCAGTTTAGCCGCAACCGCACTTTAGGTAATATGATTGGGAAAGGATACTCGGTGAAATCGGCTCAACTGGAAATGAATATGGTGACAGAGGGCTTCTATGCTACTAAGTGTATCAAGTCGATGAACAAAAAATTCAAAGTAGAAATTCCAATTGTAGATATTGCTTATGATATACTCTACAATAATGTTTCTCCACGATCAGTAATTAATAAACTGGTTGATGTTCTTCATTAATCTCTTCTTATACAAAAAAACAAAACTTAGAATAGGAATATAAAAACAAAACACAAGATTAAATATAAAACATGGGAAGATTAAATTTAAATATTGACGATGTAGCTCCATGGGTTACAAAAGCAGAAGTGATTGCAATGGGTGCTGCTGCCAACAGTGCAAACAAAGCACTGCACGACGGAACAGGAGCTGGCAACGATTTTTTAGGGTGGGTCAATCTACCCTCTTCTATTACTGAAGCTGAAATTGACGAGATTGAAAAAACATCGATACAGCTGCGCACACTTTGCGATGTGGTGGTGGTAGTGGGCATTGGTGGCAGTTATCTTGGTGCAAAAGCTGTAATTGATGCGCTTGCCAACTCTTTCGATTGGTTGCAAACCAAAAGAGAAGATCCAGTGATAGTATATGCTGGCAACAACATTGGCGAGGATTACTTGCACGAACTGATGGAATATTTAGATAACAAGAGCTTTGGCATCATCAATATTTCCAAATCGGGAACAACTACTGAGCCTGCACTCTCCTTCAGAATTTTGAAAAACAAATTGGAAGAACAAGTTGGTAAAGAGGAGAGCAAAAAAAGAATTGTTGCCATTACCGATGCTTCTAAAGGCGCTTTGCGCACTTTGGCTGTAAAAGAGGGATACAAGACTTTTGTTATTCCAGATAATGTAGGTGGCAGATACTCTGTGCTTACTCCTGTAGGATTGCTTCCTATTGCTGTGGCAGGAATCAACATCCGATTGCTACTGCAAGGTGCTGTAGAATTTGAAAAGGAGACAAACCCAACAATGCCTTTCAAAGATAATCTTTCAGCAATATATGCTGTAACTCGTAATGAGTTGTATAAAAAAGGCAAAAAAATAGAGATACTTGCCAACTTCAATCCAAAGTTGCACTATTTTGCAGAGTGGTGGAAACAGCTTTTTGGCGAAAGTGAAGGGAAAGAAAACAAAGGTATATTTAATGCTGCTGTTGATTTCACTACCGACTTACACTCAATGGGTCAGTGGATTCAAGAAGGTGAACGCACTATTTTTGAAACAACAATTTCTGTTGATAGTCCAAACAACAAGTTGACTGTTCCGCATGACGAAGCCGATTTGGATGGTTTAAATTACTTAGAAGGTAAACGTGTGGACGAAGTGAACAAGATGGCTGAATTGGGTACACGCATTGCTCATGTTGATGGCGGAGTGCCAAACATTGTGGTGAGTATTCCCGAGCTAAGCCCCTACTACATTGGACAATTGATCTACTTTTTTGAGAAAGCTTGTGGTATTAGCGGCTATTTGTTAGGCGTAAATCCATTTGACCAACCAGGAGTGGAAGCATATAAAGCAAACATGTTTGCCTTGCTCGAAAAACCTGGATTTGAAAAAGAGACAGAAGAGCTGAAGAAAAGAATCTAAGATTTAAACAGAGTAGATAAAACTAAATAGTGTTTTGCTTGATTGGAGTGTTCTCCTTTCGAGCAAAGCACTTATTAGTTTATAGAGGGCATTAATAAATTAATAAAAATCACTACATTAGAAAAATAAGGATTACCTTTAAAAATGCGTTTTTATCTATTTCTAATTCATAAAACACCCACTATACATCAATCTATCAAACAGTTCGCTCCAAAAGCTGCGGACTATAGATTGTTTGTAACGAAACAGTTTGATTAGATTAAACAATGAAGTGTAAAAGCAAACACATACTTTTACTGCTGATCAATAAATAACACTAAAGGTGTATATAACTATTGTAGAACTAAAAAAATGACACAAAACAACATGACTGAAATAATAACAAATTATCTTCGAAGAAATAAATTTAGTAATTTAGATTTACGTGCAGTTCTTTTTGATATGGACGGTATAATCTACAACTCGATGCCTTCTCACGAAATATCGTGGCAGCAAACTATGCGCGAGTGGAATTTGAAAGCCGAGCCTAATGAGTTTTTTATTCAAGAGGGAAAACCAGCAGTTCATACAATCAATATGCTATTCCAACGCAACCTGAAGCGTGACGCTACAGAGCAAGAGTTAGAAGATGTGTATAAAAGAAAAACAGAACTGTTTTTTGAAAATGATACTGGCGAACTTATTCCTGGAATTGAAGATACCATAAAAATGGTTCAAGACAGAGGATTAATCCCCATATTGGTTACCGGCTCTGGACAATCGGGGCTGTATGAACGCTTGAATGGCGACCTACCAAATGTGTTTACTCCAGAAAACATGGTTACTGCATTTGAAGTAGAAATTGGGAAGCCTCATCCCGAACCTTATTTAATGGGATTGAAAAAAGCGGGCAATTTAAAGCCTAATCAAGCTTTCGTTTTAGAAAATGCTCCATTGGGGGTGGAGTCAGCTCACAGAGCTAATATACTAACAGTTGCTGTAAACACAGGACCTTTGACCGATAAAGTGTTGATGGATGCCGGAGCCGATGTATTGATGGATTCCTTAGAAGCATTTAATAGCGAGCTGCCCAATTTACTTGACAAAGCAGAGACGGTGAAAATATAATGAAACCCAACAATTGAATGCTATTAAACAATTGTTTTTCTCTCAGTCGCCTTTCTATTAGTGGGTTGTTCAAATACCCAAACAGATGAGCACCAAATATGACTGAAATAGCAGAAACTGACTCAGAAAACCTCTGTTTCGACAAATGGAGTTGCAAAATGCTGGTAGAATATATGTGGTGCCTATAAAGAAATTGAAACACGATTTTTTATTGAAGCCTTGGGATAGTTGTGCCAACTATTTTTTATCTTTGTAAAATAACATCCCCAAAAACCGCTTGACTATGAACATCAATGATTATGGATTTGTGAGAGTAGCTGCCGCTTCACCAAAACTGAAGGTTGCCGACTGCGATTATAACACTTCTCAAATAAAACTGTTGATAGACGAAGCAGTAAAGCAAAACGTTCAATTTCTTGCCTTCCCACAACTCTCAATAACAGGATACACTTGTGCCGATCTGTTTTTTCAAACAGCTTTGCAACGCAAAGCAATGGATGCATTGATGGAGCTTGTGGAGTTTATGAAAGAGAGGAAGTCGCTTATAGTAATAGTAGGACTTCCGCTGGCGCATAAAAACAAACTGTATAATGTTGCTGCCACAATATCATCGGAGGGGATAATGGGGTTTGTGCCAAAACAGGAAATCCCCAACTACAATGAGTTCAACGAAAAGAGATGGTTTGCAAGTGGTAGAGACCTATACGAGGAAGTTGTGGAAACACCAGCAAACTTTCACCCCTTATCATCGGATTTACTATTTGAAACACAATATGCTAAATTTGGTATAGAAATAGGCGAAGATTTATGGACACCCTCTCCCCCATCGTCAGCACTATCGTTGGAAGGAGCAGATCTACTATTCAATTTGTCGGCAAGTAGCGAAGCCGCTGGCAAAAACAGTTATCGACGTTCGCTAATTATCAATCAATCTGCACGTTGCAACGCAGCTTATGTGTATGCATCGTCAGGAGTAGGCGAATCGACAACCGATTTGGTTTTTTCAGGGGCGTGTATGATTGCTGAAAATGGAACAATGCTCGCAACATCTCAACGTTTTTCGTTAGAAAACGAACTTATTGTAAGTGATATAGATATTGCTGCACTGCGAAACGAGAGAATGACAAAGCAAACTGCTGGAGCACAAACAGAATGCATGCCTGTTTATTGTCACCTAAAAGCTATTGAAGATTTTGAAAAGATGCACCGCACATTTGATGCGCATCCTTTTATACCATCTCCTGAAGACGAAGATGAAACGTTGGGTGATGTTTACAACATTCAAACCAATGGACTAGCAAAACGACTGCTACACACCAATATCAAAACCATAACACTGGGCGTTTCGGGGGGACTCGACTCTACATTAGCACTACTGGTAGCCATAAAAACATTCGATTTATTGAAGTTGCCACGCAAAAATATTCATGCAATTACAATGCCTGGATTCGGAACTACTGATAGAACCTATCAGAATGCTCTTTCGCTGATGAAATCAAGTGGCGTTACTATCAAAGAGATTTCGATAGTGGCTGCTGTGAAGCAACACCTAAAAGATATTGAGCACAACATCGATGTGCATGATGTAACCTATGAAAACAGTCAAGCACGCGAACGCACACAGATTTTAATGGACTATGCCAACAAAGTGAACGGATTGGTGCTAGGAACAGGCAGCCTCTCTGAAATGGCTCTAGGATGGGCTACTTACAATGGCGACCACATGTCGATGTATGCAGTAAACTCAGGAGTTCCCAAAACATTGGTGGCTTCGTTGGTAAGATGGATAGCCAATAAACATGCTGATGAAGCAACCAAGCTGGTATTGTTAGATATTCTAGCTACTCCTTTTAGTCCAGAGCTACTTCCAGCAGATAAAGAGGGCAAAATTGCACAAAAGACAGAAAACTTTGTTGGACCTTACGAATTGCACGATTTTTTCATCAACCGCTTGCTGCGCTATAACGATGAACCCCACCGTATTTATTTTATTGCACAGCAAGCTTTTGCGAAAAGCTACTCATCGGAAGAGATACTCAAATGGTTGAAGTTTTTTTACCGCCGTTTCTTTTCTCAACAGTTTAAACGCTCTTGCATGCCCGATGGACCAAAGGTTGGAACAGTCAACTTGTCGCCTCGTGCCAATTGGCGAATGCCAAGTGATGCAATGGCAACAGTATGGTTGGATGAATTGGAAAAACTGTAAACAGAATAAATTCATTCTCACACTCGTATCAGAACACTTCAACAACAACAAAAAGATAGAATGAAAGAACTCATCTCTTTATTTAAAAAGCGTACAGGAAAATCAACTCCCTCAATAGAGCCACTACCCTCTTCAGGGTCGAATAGAAGATACTATAGATTAACATCGGGAAACATCTCTCTGATTGGTGTATTCGGTCAATCGAAAGAAGAAAACAGTGCATTTATCGAATTAGCAAAACATTTTCATTCACGAAAATTAAATGTACCCAAAGTGCTCCAGGTTTCAAACGATATGCATTACTATCTGCAAGAAGATTTGGGAGACGCTGTTCTGTTTGATGCAATAAAAGCTGGACGAAATACAGGAGTATTCAGTCATGGTGAAATAGAGTTGCTCCATAAAACAATAGCAAAGTTGGCTGATTTTCAAGTAGAAGGTGCAAAAGGTTTAAACTTCGATAATTGCTACCCTCAGCCTGAATTCAATGAGAGGTCTGTTTATTGGGATCTGAATTACTTCAAATATAGTTTTCTGAAAACAACAGGGATGGAGTTTCAAGAAAACCTATTGGAGGACGACTTTGAAAGAATGGCTCAAAAACTACTTGAAGACAATACCAATACATTCTTATACCGCGATTTCCAATCACGCAATGTGATGTTGGTGGATGGAGAGCCTTATTTCATAGATTTTCAGGGCGGAAGAAAAGGACCTGTTTATTACGATGTGGCTTCTTTTCTATGGCAAGCTAAAGCCAATTTTCCCGATGAGCTTCGCTATGAATTGATTGACACCTATATAAATGAACTCAATAAACATTATCCTGTAGATAAAGATTATTTCTTAGAACAATTGCGCCACTTTGTGCTATTCAGAACCTTGCAAGTATTGGGTGCTTACGGTTTTAGAGGCTATTTCGAGAAGAAACCTCATTTCTTGCAAAGTGTTCCATTTGCCCTCAACAACTTGCGCGAAATATTAAAATCGGACTTCCCCGAATATCCTTATTTGTGTGAGGTGATGCACGAGATGACCAATCTAAAACAATTTGCCGATACACGAAAAGACGAACTAGAGGTGCGTGTAGTGAGCTTTGCTTACAAAAAAGGAATTCCATCTGACCCTTCTGGAAACGGTGGAGGATATGTTTTTGATTGTCGTGCTATTAATAATCCAGGCAAATTTGAACGTTTTAATAATGTAACTGGATTGGATGAGCCAGTTATAGATTTTTTTAAAGAAGACGGCGAAATGGATGTTTACTTAGAATCTATTTACAAGCTAGTGAATAGCCATGTGAAGCGATATATAGACAGAAATTTCACCCATCTGATGATAGCATTTGGCTGCACTGGTGGGCAACATCGCTCGGTGTATGCTTCACAAAGAGTTGCAGAACACATCTCTAAAAAGTTTGGAGTAAAAGTATCGCTCATCCACCGCGAACAGAACCTAGAACAGGCATTTAGTAAAAAATAAACTCCCCATTTTACACAATATCTATTAATAGCTGGCACTGCAAGTGCTACTCCCATTATACACTTATTTGATTCGTTTATGAAAGCAATGATTTTAGCTGCTGGACTTGGCACACGATTGAAACCTTTTACTAACAACACCCCCAAGGCTTTAGTGCCCATATTGGACACGCCTGTTATAGAGCATGTAATACTAAAGTTGAAAGACCAGGGATTTAACGAGATAATTATCAACGTTCACCATTTTGCTGATCAGATAATAGAATTTATAAAATCTAAAAACTACTTCGATATTCGAATCGAGTTCTCTGACGAGCGTGAAAAACTACTTGATACGGGTGGAGCAATAAAGAAAGCATCGTGGTTTTTCGATGAAAAACCTGTTCTTGTTCACAATGCCGATATTATATCTGATGTAAATCTTTCTGCAGTTTACAACCACAACCTCCACAGCAAAGCAATGGCAACACTGGTAGTGAGTGAGAGAGAGACATCGAGATACCTATTTTTTGATAAAAAAAATAACTTAAAAGGATGGATTAATGAGAAAGACGGTAAAACAGCCTCCTCTTCAGAATACAATCCTTTGGAACATCATAAACTTGCTTTTTTTGGAATACATGTTCTATCGGCAGACGCTGTATCTCGCATGAAAGATTTCCCTGATAAATTTTCCATCATCAATTTTTATCTCTCCTTGTGCGATAATAATTCTATTGATGCTTATATAGCAAACGATAGTTACATGGTAGATGTTGGGAAGCTAACCTCGCTAAATAAAGCGGAAGAGTTTTTAAAGAGTTTACAATAATAAATATATTTGTTTATATAATGAGCTGCAAATCATTATAATAGAACAAAGATTGAGTTGCACTTCTTAAGCAAAAACGAGTTTTTGAATTAGAAATCAAACTCTACACAAACGAAACAAGAAACATGACATGAAATTTAAATCTAGCGTGTACGACTCCGCAATCATGCCATAAAAGTCAATCTCATTGTCGAGGAAACGAAACAATGCCAAAAACTAAAATTCACCGAGTAATGTTCTGCAACCATGGCATAAAACCAAAACTCAACGCCGTGGCAATGATGATAATGAGATGAAATTATAATGCGCCGCCGTGGAAAGCAGTTTTATGACATTGAAGCGAAACCTTACGAGCAAGAAGGATTTTTCATCTCATAAAAAACAAAACCAATAAAAATGAGAGATAACCATAAAAAACAAAAAAGCCATCAAAACATTCTACTTTTGATGACTTTTCTGAATATTACCACTCGTTTTTTATCGTGAAGATGACTTTAGCACCAAAACTGGAGTATTGGTATGGAAAAGCATCCTCCTTGCTATGCCTGGATTAAACATGCGGGCAAAAATATTTCTTGGCGAACTTGACAATGAAATCATATCAATAGTATTTTCATTCACAAACTTTTCAAGAGCTTCAAGAATCCCTTCATTACCATCAACAACAGTGTAATCAGTCTCGGTGTTTGGATAATGCTCTGTAAAATAGTTTTTCAAACCAGTAAGTTTTATCTCATTCCAACGGTCTTCTTTTTTTGCCACATGAACAAAGGAGACTTTTATTGGATAGCTTTTTATAAACTCCATCAGCATTGCAAGCGCAAGAAATTCACGTTCTTGAAAATTGGTGAGAAACACAATGTTTTTCATTGAAGATATCGAGCTCAATTGAGAATCTTCGGGTATTGCAAAAATAGGTGTTCTACACCCTTCTATCACCTCAGCAGTTACACTGCCAATAAGGTCTTGATCTTTCTTATTGCTGCCTCTTGTACCCATTACAATAGCATAGGGGCAAATTTTCTTCGAGTAGTCAACTATCTCTTCCTCTGGCAAACCCTCGCGAAGAGTATAAGAGTAGTGTATGTCGGGTATTTCGCCTTCGGCAATTTCAACTTTCAATTGATTCACCAAAGCTCTCATCTTGAGCTCAACATTTTCGTAAACATCTTTGTACATCCCTTCCACTTTAGGTTGAACAGCGAAGGTGTCTCCAAAAGGTATGCTTGTGGGATAATATGATGAGAAATATACATGTATCAACTTTACACTGCAATTAATTTCTTTTGCTAAACCGAATGCAAACTTACAGGTTTTCAACGTATATTCAGAGAAATCGACAGGTACTAAAATCTCCTTTTTCCTCTCTCTTTTCCCCTCAATTTTGGTGACTTTTTCTTCATTGAGCTCTTCAAAGCTAATATTCTCGATAATATCCAGAGCTCGAGGTAGGTCCACCTCGTTGATTCTCACTCTTACCCCTGCCGACACCATAGGTTGAAGCAAATTCACATTGTGAATATATGCCTCTATACCTTCCGATTCGAGTATGCTTTTCAATATTTGAGCCTTTTGGTAGGTGTGAATTGCAACCGTAACCAAACTGTCTTTATTTTTATCTTTATCTTTCATAATTAAGTCGTGTTTTAATGGGTTACTTTATTGTGGATAAGGAACTAGAAAATGCGTAATAAAAAAGGGCCCCGCATTATACTATTCAAAATGTGTTGGTTTCTCATCAGTAATGCTCTACAAGAAAAAGATTAAGATTGCAAGTGCAAACTTTTGAGGTCTTCTTGTAAACAATATTGAAGAACAAACCAACACACAAAAAAGATAGGTTTCTTACAAATTTGTCTATTCCACCTTATCTTCCTCTGAGTTTTCTTTATAAACTGGATAATCATCCAATCCTAAAATAGAAAGAGCCTTGTCGAAAATAGTAGTATCGTCTAAAACAACAATTCCACCATCGGGACCCGGCTCAATATGAACTCCAATACTTTTACCCTCGTCGTAGTTGTATCCGCCAAAATAGTTTCTAACAGTTTCAACTTCCAAGTCTAACTCTTCTGCTATTTTACGGATACTACCATGAGGAAGTTTGTCTTTGAATTGTCTTAACTCATTAAATGTAATCGTTCTTGACATGTCCTTTATTTTTAAAATATGAATAATTTTTTCTCTGTGCTTATAGCGGGTTAAACTTACTCAAAAGATTAGAATTAACCAATTATTTTAAAGAAAAGATTGATTATAATTAGGTTTTTGTTGGCAGGCTAAGGTTTACTCTAAAATCACAACTAAGACTAAGCGTGATTTACTTAACCAAATAGACAATAAAAGAACTAAGAATGGGGCTTAAAACAACAACAAAAGCTATATACGAAACTACTCCGATAGCAAGAGTGTCACCGTCTTTTTGAGCATAGATTCTTTTTCTTTTTTCGGTGATAGGAATTTTGAAAAACTTTATCCGCACAAAAACATATATTGCATAAACTAAAAAGCCTATAAGTGTTCCGAAAAATAATCCAGCTACGATATCGCTAATAAAATGCACCCCTAAATAAATTCTAGAATAGCTGTTTAATGCAGCCCAGAAAATCATGAACAGTGTAACAAGTCTATTTTTAAAAAGAAGTGACATAAACACAGCTAGTCCAAAACTATTTGTTGCATGTCCTGATATAAAACCATATTGCCCACCTCTATAACCTTTTACAACATCTACTAAATGCATATAATCGGCATGATGAGTAGGCCTGTGACGCTTAAAAAAAGGTTTGAAAAAAGAAGAAGAAAGTTGATCTGAAAATAATATAACCAAGGCTATTGCCCCTAATACAAGAAGAGCTTCTTTGAATAGCTGATTTCTAAACACAATATAAAGAATGAATGCAACCATCGGTATCCATGTAAGAATGCTTGTGTATGTCCACATAACATTGTCCCAAAAGAGAGAGTCGCTACCATTTAAAGCATAGAAAAGTTCCTTTTCGTAAGGAAGGAATTTATCAATGAATTCGTTCATATCATTTCTACATTCTTTTTTTGTAACCAACCAACGCTACCATTTGCTATTACAATTTCAACCCATCTTCCCTCCTCACGCTTAATCTTTACTTTAGCACCTTCGTGCAAACGAAAAAGCTCTTGACTATGTGCATCAGGCGAGGTGTATATAGAGACTGAAGCTGACATAACAATAGCAGTTGAACGATTTACAATTTTGTTTTTTTGTTTAAAAGCGAAAACGTTTGTTATAATCACCAGCAAAAATAATACAATTCCGCTATAAAAAGAAACTTTCCTTAAACTTATTCGTGAAGAAATCATATACAGCCCAATTGCTACTACAAGCAATAGGAAAAACACAATTCCTATAACTGCCCATGTATTTGCACTGTACAAGTTTTGAACACTTTGCACCCATCTATTTATAAACAAATTATCAGCACTATCAATCTTATCTTCGATACGAGTTTTTGCAAATCGCAGATTATGCCTTATATCGCTATCTCCGGGGTTTAATAGAAGTGCTCGCTCATAGTTTACTATGGCTTTAGCTATCTGATTGTCTCTAAAATAGGCATTGCCAAGGTTATAGTAAATTTGAGCTGACTCTTGATTGTTTAATTTACTTTTTGCTATTTGAGCTTCGTATAGTTTGATGCTCTCGGCAAAGTTATTATTTCTATATGCATTATCAGCTTCACTTTCAGCCACATCAACAGAGTTTTCTGTTATAGTTGAAGTTGAAACCGTATCTGAGTCAGTTTGTGCTTGCAACAATCCAAAATTGAAAAAACAGATAGTGAAAGCAAACAATATATAGTTACGTGGCATCATGTTATTTTTTTGATTTTAAAATGTTCTCCATTTTTCCAATTGCTTCGCTCGTTTCTTGATAAACCTCATCCATGGCGGCTGAAGATTCTACAGGAGCGTAGCGTGCAAACTCGCATGTATCTAATATTTTCATAAACTTTTCAATTAGCGCTTCATCTACTCCATATTCAGAGAGTTCTATTCCGATATTGCTCCTTGTGAGGTTGGCACCAGGAATAGATAGCTTGTCGCTAAAGTAGCCCCATAAAGCGCGTAGCACTTCATTATAAAAAGCCTGTTTGTCGTGTTTCTTCAAATATCCTTCGGCTTGCTTCAATCTACGTTTGGCTACCTTATTGGCTCGTTTGTTGCGCATTAAAGCAATATTGGTGTTCAATTTCATCTGCTTGCGATATAGAACAAAAAACAGACACAACAACACAAAAGGAATCACATACCACAACCAATAGCCCCACGAGCCTACAAAGAAGTTGTCAATGCTTATAAACGTTGGCTTCTCTGTCTTTATATATCTAATGTCTTGCTCCACTCTCACCTCTTGCTGATTTACATAACTCGAAGCAGTAGCTTTACTAGGGTCTCCCTTCAACACTGTAAGAGAGTATGATGGCGACTTGAGTGTTTTGTATGAACGACTACTGATATCGAAATACGAAAACTCTATGGGAGGAATAGAATAATCGCCCTCGTAACGAGGAATAAACAGATACTCAATCGTTCTAGTACCGTTAAATCCATTTGCTCCAGCAGTTAATGCATTATCAATTGTTGGGTCATACAACTCGAAGTTGGTAGGGAATTCAACTTCTGGATTCTGTATCAGCTTCTGATTGCCTGTCCCCGATATTTCCAACTTAAGCGTTACAGGTTCGTTGGCTGATATCTTGTCGGCACTAATAGTTGGTTTAAAAGTAAACGACCCCACAGCACCTTTAAAGCTAGAAGGCTTGCCTGATGGCAAAGGTGTTACATCTATGGTTACGGGATTGGTAATCATGGGTTTCTTTACATCTACATTTACCTCTTGCATTCCAAAAAAACTAGAAATCTTTTTTCCTGATGGAACCGAAAACACCATTTCTAACCTCCCGCTGGGGATAATCATTTTGCCTGATCGTTGTGGGAATAGCAACGTTTTGCGAAGGTCGGCAGTATAATAGTTTCGTCCATCATAATGCTCAAGTTGCAATTGTTGATTGGATGGAATGGTAAGTTCTTCGACCAAAAAACCTTCAAATTCAGGAAACTCTATCCTACCAAAATTCACTACATCTAAAGTGGTGTACAACTTAAATGTAACCATAAAGCCCTCTTGTTCGTAAATTCTATTTTTTGAGACTATAGCTCGTATAAATGCATCCGTTTTCTTTATTTCGGTTGATGAAGAAGAAGAGGGGCTTTGAGCAGATGGAGATTTTTCAGCCTCTTTATCTTGAGGGAGCACATTTATTTGTACGGAGTTGGACTTATAGTTGCTACCATCAACAATGATAGATGCAGGCTCAATTGTAAAACTACCCTCTTCACGTGCAGTTAAAATATAGGTGTATGAAAAAGAACTTTGAGAGGTAGATTTTCCATTGATAATCTGAGTACTAAAGCTTGAAGATACTGATGGACCAAACAAAATGTCGAACCCTTCCATATTAGAAGGCAATCTCAAATCTTTGCCCTCTTTATTGAGTGTGTAGGTCAATCGAAACTGTTCGTTTACAACAACACCCTTTGGTGCTGTTCCTTTAAAAATAACTTCTTGTGCAAATAGAGAGTTGCTTTGTAAAAGAAACAGAAGTAAGAATATGTTTATATATAAACTAATGCTTTTGTAATTCATATCTATTTGAAGTAATTCCAATTTATTGTGCCATTTCTGCTTTCAGCTAAAGAGTAAAAGTACTACCAATCTTTGTTTTGACGTCTATTTTCATCCGCTTTTTGTTTGCGCTCTTCTGCTTTCATTTCGTTGAGTCGCTTTTGAGTCTCTTTTTCATCTTGCTCTATTGCTTGAAGTATTTGTCTAGCATTGTCTCTTGACATCTGCTCAGGTTCTGTCTGCTCTTCGGGTTTTTTCTTTTGATCTTGTTGCTCTTCGGGAGACTCAGGTTCATTATCCTCTTTTTGATCCTGGTCTTGTTCTTGTTCGTCTTCCTGTTCTTGCTCTTGCTCTTCGTCGTTAATCATTTTCTGAACAACAGCCAAATTGTAACGAGCCTCATCATCTTCAGGATTTATTCTGAGTGCCATTTTGTAAGCTTCCATCGATTTTTGAAGCTCTTTTTTATGCAGCATGGCATTGCCAATGTTGTGCCAACTTGCAGCTATTTGTTGCTCATTCTCTTTTTCTATCAATTGATAGTGCTGCAATTGTTCTATCGACTTATCCCACTCTTTTTGTCTATAGAGGGTATTCCCCAAGTTGTAATTTGCTTCAAGCGTATTAGGATTTATTTTTATTGCCTCTTCATACTTTTCGGCAGCCTGTTTGTATTTCTGCTCATTATACGACTTATTCCCCTGTTTGATATTCTTTCTAACCGCTTTTTGAGCAGCAAGAGAGAATGTTGACAGGAACGAAATGAGCAATATAACTATTTTTATTTTCATCTTTTAAAAATTCGAACGTTTCTAAACAACCTATTTTTCTTATCAAAGATACATACTTCTACTATCAAAACAATTAATAATATCCATGCAATGATAGGAAATTTCTCATCATACTCTGAATAAGCTAAACCTCCCATATCTTTTTTTTGCAATTTGTCTAATTCAGCTTCCAAAGCATTCATTGCCGTATTGGTGTTGTCAGCTTGAACAAATAACCCCTTACCGTTTCGTGCAATTTCTTGTGCCATCTCCACGTTTAGCTTGGTCACCACAATGTTTCCTTCAGTATCTGTTTTGAAACTATTACTATATTGCGATTCGGGAATAGGACTTCCGTCCACCGACCCAATACCAATTACGTTGACCATAATTCCTGCATCACCTGCTCTTTTAGCAATCTGGATGGCATCGCCCTCATGGTCTTCCGAGTCTGTGATTAAAATCATAGCTTTATCAACATCTTTATCACTAGAAAAAGAGTTCATGCCCAATTCAATAGCTTTGCTAATAACAGTTCCTTGCACTGGCACCAAACTTGGATCGATAGAATTTAAAAACAACTTTGCCGATTGTGTGTCAGAAGTTAAAGGCATTTGCACATAAGCCTCGCCTGCAAAGACTATTAAAGCTACTTTATCTTCTTTCCGTGCATCGATAATACGAGAAAGAATTTGTTTTGCTCTGCTCAATCTGTCAGGTTTCACATCACGTGCCATCATTGAGTTTGAAACATCTATAGCAATAACCAACTCAATACCTCTCATTTCTACCTTCTCAACCTTGGTTCCAAATTGTGGTCCTGCAACTAATAAAACACCTAACACCAATGCAGCAAAAACAATCCAAAACTTAAGATAAGACCGCTTCAACGATAGCTCGGGCATCATTTGCTTCACCAATTGAAGCGTGCCTATTTTAGATACATCTTTTCGTTTCTTTATATTCAGGTAAATATAAATTGCAAACACAAAAGGGAGTGCAATGAATAAATACAAGTATTCTGGATGTGCAAATCGAAACATAGTTTAATTCTCTATATCCTTAAATTAGGATTACAATTTAGTTCTTTTAATTACAGAAGCAGTTTTACTGCTTGATTATATTATGGTATGCTCCTCAACCAAGTTCTACGTAATATTAGCTCTATAAATATAAGTGCTAATGCCAACAATGCAAATGGCAGATACAACTCCTGTTTGCGTGTTATATTCTGAACATTGATCAAATACTTCTCCATTTCGTCAATCTCTTCATATATATTACTCAAACCCTCATTGTCTTCGGCACGAAAATACTGCCCCCCTGTAATAGAAGCTATTTCTGTTAAAGTTTTCTCATCAATATCCACCTCAACATTTTGAATCTTTATTCCAAAAGGAGTCTGGACGGGTGTTGGGGCTGTACCTTGTGTGCCCACCCCAATGGTATAAACTCTTATTCCATACGAGTTGGCAAGATCGGCTGCTGTGAGTGGTGCAATTTGTCCACGGTTGTTAGTACCATCAGTTAATAGTATAACAACTTTAGATTGCGATTTGCTGTCTTTCAGCCTATTCACTGAGTTGGCTAGTCCTAGCCCAATGGCTGTGCCATCTTCAACCATACCAAACGTTACCTCGTTAAGCAAATTCAACAGCACCTTGTGATCTGTGGTCAACGGACACTGCGTGAAGCTCTCACCTGCAAATATAACCAACCCTATTTTATCATTGGGTCTGTCTGTCACAAATTCGGCTGCTACCTTTTTGGCTGCTGTCAGCCTATCGGGGGTTAAATCTTGTGCTAACATAGAACCCGAAATATCTACTGCCAATACTATATCAATACCTTGCGACTCCGTCTCCTGCCATTGATTGATAGATTGCGGACGAGCTAAAACAATAATCACCAACGCAATCGAAATGACCCTTAACACAAAAGGTAAGTGACGCAAATATACTTTTAATGTGCGAGGTGTATCTTTGAAAGCATCCGTAGAAGCTAATTTAAATGAAGCTTGAGTACGTGACAGCTTTACAATGTACCATGCAATGAGCGGTAAAAGCAACAGCAACAAATATAAATAGGAAGGATGTGCAAATTCCATAATTAGTTTTTCTCTTTAGATGATAAATCCTCTTCTACATCTCCCACTTCTTCAGTCTCTTCTATCTCTTCAGCCTTCTCTTCATCGTTCTCACTCGAAGGCTCTTCTGGCAAGGGGTCTTCTTCTTTTGTTTGATTAATGAAAAAGTATGAATTCATCAAACTTAAATCATTCTCATCAATAAAAGGTTTGTACTTGGCAAATTTCACAAAATCTGCCACAGTAAGAATCTGCTTAAGATTATGATATACTGAGTCATCTTCTGATTTAGTTCTTATTATACTTAATATCTCACTAGAAGTCATCTCCAATGAATTGACCCCATATCTCTCATTTATATATCTGCGCAACACGTCGGTTAGCTGTGTATAAAACTCTTTGTACCTATCTTGTTGCCATATCTTTTCTTCTTTTATTCTGTCAAGACCTTTCATTGCTCTCACATGAGCAGGCAACACTGGAGGTGGTGTGAAGAAATATCCCTTCTTGTTTTTTCTTATTATTAAATAGATAATTGCTCCTATTATTGCAAGCAATAAAAGAATAATTAGAGGTATCCAAAGCAAACTCAAAAGGTCTTTCCAAGAAAATGGAGCCTTTTGAATGGGTTTTATGTCATTAAGCTGAAGTTCGGCAAAATCTATAGAGTCTGTTTGTCCAGAGTTCATCTTTTCGAGATACGCCAGTGTAGAATCTTTTAGTTCAGGAGCAGTAACTTTCAAACCAAACGAATTGGACTTTATTGTATCAACTCCATCAGAAACAGGCATAAAGGGGATATAGTATAAAGTTGAATCGAACGATGTAACTAAATACTTCATGTTTATTGTCCTCACATTATCAATGATAGTGGTATCTGCACCTCCCATTGACAAAACCTCAAGTCCGCCTACAATAGAGTCTTGATAAACCGGAAAAAGAATTTCTCTTTCTTTGGGTGCAATAACTTGCAGGTTTATTAATGCTTGTTCTCCAATAAGAATTTCAGGAGGTTGCACAGTTGCATTCACCGACACTCCTTGTGCCAGAAGTGAAAACAGACTCAAAAATAAAAACAATACGATGAAGATTGTTTTCTGGAGATGTGAGCCTAATATGTAGTTGTTATTTTCCAATGTTATTGTGTGTAATTATCTAATTATTATCTTCTAAGCATTAGCCTCTTTTTTGAAATAGCATCAACAACGATTTCACATAATCATCGTCAGTAGAAACGGAGATACTATCCACACCGCTTTGCTTGAGTGCGTTTAGCATATAAGTTTGCTGATTAATCCACCAATTGCGATAGGTGGCTCTAACTTTCCTTGACGAAGTATCAATCCATTGCTCTTCGCCTGTTTCCGGATCATTTATCTTCATCAACCCCAGTGGCTTCAAGTCTGTACTCATTTTGTCATATACTTGAACCGAGACTAAGTCGTGTTTACGATTGGCAATTTTTAATGCTTGCTTATAATCGGAGGTGTCTATAAAATCGGATAACAGAAAAGCAGTGCAACGTTTCTTTATAGCATTAGTAAGATAACGCAACGCCATGCTAATGTCCGTTTGGTTGTTTTCGGGCTTAAAACTCAGTATTTCTCTTATGATATATAAAATATGTTTGCGCCCTTTTTTGGGTGGTACAAACTTCTCGATTTTATCTGAAAAGAAAATCACCCCAATTTTATCATTATTCTGAATTGCCGAAAAAGCTAGTGTGGCTGCAATTTCGGCAAGCATATTACGCTTAATGATTGTTGAAGTGCCAAAGCTTAAACTTTCAGACACATCTATAAGTAACATCACTGTAAGCTCGCGCTCTTCTTCAAACACCTTTACAAAAGGCTTGTTGTAGCGTGCTGTTACATTCCAATCTATATCACGCATATCATCGCCATAAGAATATTCGCGCACTTCAGAAAAAGCCATACCGCGTCCTTTAAACGCAGAGTGATACTCGCCAGCAAAAATGTTTTGCGACAAACCTCGGGTTTTAATTTCGATGCGACGAACCTTTTTTAATAGATCAGTTGTTTCCATACGTTATACACTTAGCAAACTTTTGTCTGTTTATCCTTCTATTTTTCACGATACACTAAAGAAGCTAGAATTTGAAACTTAAGGAACCTCTATCTTATTCAAGATTTCACTTATTATCTCTTCCGATGTTATATTGTTTGCCTCAGCTTCATAAGTAAGCCCAATACGATGCCTCATTACATCGTGACAAACAGCACGAATATCTTCTGGCACAACATAACCACGTCTTTTGATGAAAGCATACGAACGAGCAGCCAACGCCAAGTTGATAGAGGCTCGAGGCGATGCACCAAAACCAATCATATCTTTAAATTTTGGCAGATTGAACTGTTCGGGATAACGAGTTGAAAAAACAATATCAACTATGTATTGCTCTATTTTCTCATCTATATATACTTGCTTTACCACTTTGCGAGCATCCAAAATTTCTTGAGCATTCAATACTGGACGATCAATGGAAACAGGCTCGAAAATGTTTTGTCGAATAATTCTTTTCTCCTCATCCTTTGTAGGATAGTTTATTACAACCTTCATCATAAAACGGTCAACCTGCGCCTCGGGCAATGGATATGTACCCTCTTGCTCAATGGGGTTTTGGGTAGCCATCACTAAGAAAGGAACGGGCAACTTATATGTCTCATCTCCAATAGTTACTTGCCGCTCTTGCATTGCCTCTAGCAATGCACTTTGCACTTTTGCCGGAGCTCGGTTTATTTCGTCTGCCAACACAAAGTTGGCAAAAACAGGACCATGCTTCACAACAAACTCTTCGTTTCGCTGACTATATATCATAGTTCCAATAACATCGGCGGGTAGAAGGTCGGGGGTAAATTGAACGCGGCTATACTTTGCATCAATCAACTGAGCGAGTGATTTAATAGCTAACGTCTTAGCCAATCCAGGCACACCTTCAAGTAAAATATGTCCATCAGACAACAGAGCTATTAAAAGAGACTCAACTAAGTGATGCTGTCCAACAATCACTTTGTCCATACCATTGGTGAGTACATCTACAAACGAGCTTTTCTGCTCAATCAATTCATTTAATTGTCTTATATCAACAACTTGGCTCATACTGTATTTTGTTAAAATGTTAGATTTTAGTTTAGGATACAAAATTAAAAATGTTAAAGTGGTTTAGACGCTATTTGTGGTTAAAAATGTTTAAGCTCTTTTATGTGTACAGGTCTTCTATTGGCATTAAAGACAAACACCTTGGCTCGTCTAAAGTTTAGAGATAAAGAAATAGGATTCATGTAGTTGTGTAATAAAAAGATAATTGTTACCTTTGCGCCGCTTTTTAGAGCCACTCCGTGTGATGGGAAATAAAGAAGCAAAGCAATTTACTTTATTTTGAGTAACACAAAAAACAAAACAATGAAAACATTTGAATTAAAAGGGGAAATCAGAACAGATTTCGGTAAAAGTGCTGCTAACAGCTTGCGCAAAAAAGGTCTCATTCCATGCAACCTGTATGGTGGTGAAGAATCAGAGAATCTCAACTTCACAGTAAAATACACTGATATACTCAAACTGATATATACCCCTCATGTATATATTATTGACTTAAAAGTGGGTGACAAAGAGATAAAAACTATTCTCAAAGAGACACAGTTTCATCCTGTTAAAGATGAAGTGATCCATATGGATTTCTTGCGTATAAGTGAAGATATACCTGTAGAAATGCTAATCCCCGTCAAACTAACTGGTGTAGCTGCTGGTGTAAAAGCAGGTGGTAAACAATACTTAGAGATGCGAAGACTTAAAGTAAAAGGTCTTTACAAACACTTCCCCGAAACTATAACAATTGATACTACACACCTCAAATTGGGTCAGGCAGTAGAAGTAGGCGAACTTAACTTCGAGAACCTTGAGTTTTTAAATCAAAAAGAGGCTGTAGTTTGTCGCGTTCAAACTGCTCGATTAATTGCAGAACCAACACTTGATGAAGAAGAGGCTGAAGCAGAAGCAGCTGAAGAAGGAGAAGAGGGAGAAGAAGGCGAAGAAACAACTGAAGA
>CAZUHZ010000003.1:0-30848 GCA_964620895.1 uncultured Dysgonomonadaceae bacterium
ACACGCTACCTTGAGGTGGTAGTGCCGGAAACGGTGTGTGAGTTCGACTCTCATCTCGCGCACAATATGAAAAGAAGCATTCACTTTAAAGTGTTTGCTTTTTTTTATTCCCCTTCCCCAAAAAATGATTATTTTTACAACATTACATTCATCACATCACATTGCATTATGAAAATATTATCCTCCAAAGCAATCAAGACGGTAGATGCTAAAACCATTGAGTATAATGGGATGCTCTCTCATGAATTAATGGAGATGGCTGCATCAGCCTTTACCGACTATTTTATACAAAACCATTCTATCGAAAACAGGGTAGCCCTTTTTTGCGGAACAGGCAATAATGGCGGAGATGGGGTGGCTGTAGCTCGTATATTGCACATTATAGGTTATACTGTTAAGCTTTTTATAGTAGAGGCGAGCAACAACTATTCAAAAGATTGTTTGCTCAATATAGGTAGAGCTGAAAAAGCTGGTGTGGAAGCTATAAAGATTTCTTCAGTTGATGAAATTCCTAATTTGGAAGATACAAACGTGGTAGTTGATGCAATTTTTGGCACAGGATTGTCTCGTCCACTGAGTGGTTTGGCAAAGGATGTAATTGAGAGAGTAAACAGCCTGAACAAAAGGGTTGTAAGCATAGATATCCCTAGCGGATTGTTTATGGATAGCCCAACCGAGATGGCTATAAAAGCTACTGAAACTGTAACTTTTCAGCTACCCAAGCTGGCTCTTTTTTTACCTCTCAACAATCAATTTGTGGGTGAACTTTCAATGGTAGATATTGGACTCGATGCAACGGCTATTGATGAGGCAGAGACTGACAGTTATTATCTTACAAACGAGTTTGTGGCATCTTTGTTAAAACCTTTGGATAAGTTTGCTCACAAAGGCTCGCAAGGGCATGCCTTGATTGTGGGTGGTAGTTTGGGTAAGATTGGCGCAGTAGCGTTGGCTTCTAAAGCTGCATTGAAGAGTGGTTGCGGATTGGTTACGGCTTATTTGCCTAAATGTGGGGTGGTTCCATTGCAAGCCAATTTTCCTGAGGCAATGGTTGTGCAAGATGTTAGCAGCAACTATTTAGTGGATATTAATTACGATATTCAGCCTTCTGCTATTGCTATTGGTATGGGGATGGGACAGCATACAAAGACACAGGAAGCTTTGCATCAGTTTTTACAAACTGCTTCTATCCCTTTAGTTATAGATGCCGATGCGTTGAATATACTGTCTGAAAATCCTGGTTGGTTTCAATATTTGCAACCCAACACCATACTCACTCCACATCCTGGTGAGCTATCGCGACTGATAGGAGAGTGGGGAGATGATTTTGATAAAATAGAACGAACACGCAAGTTTGCTCGCCAGCATAATTTGATTGTTGTGATAAAAGGGGCACACACATTAATTGTCGATTCTGATAACTTGTATGTCAATAGTAGTGGTACACCAGCATTGGCAACAGCTGGGAGTGGCGATGTGTTGTCAGGAATTATTGTTGGCTTATTGGCACAAGGCTACGAACCATTAATTGCAGCTCAACTGGGAGTGTATATTCAAGGAATGACTGCAAATATAAGCTCCGAAGAGATTAATCCACGCTCTTTTATTGCTAGTGATATTATAGAGAACATTGGTAAAGTGTATGATAGCATGAATATTGAATGAGAATAGTGATGATTTAGTTTTGTAAGATAAAATAATTGTTGTAATTTTGCACCTCAATTTGCTAATTGGCTAACAAAGAAGACACAATGATGTGGCTCGCCTAAGGCTTATAACGTAAAAGTTATTTTTAGTATGTACGTAATAGTAGATATGCAGGGTCAACAGTTTAAAGTACAAAAAGACCAAAAGTTATTCGTCCACAGAATAGACGCCAACGAAGGTGACAGTGTGGAGTTTGAAAAAGTTTTGCTAATAGGAAACGGTGAGGATGTTACCATTGGTACTCCTACAGTAGAAGGAGCAAAGGTAGTTGTAGAGGTGTTATCTCATGTGAAAGGAGATAAAGTTCTTGTTTTCAAAAAGAAAAGAAGAAAAGGTTATCAAAAGATGAATGGTCATCGCCAACAGTTTTCGCAAGTATTAGTGAAAGATATTATTTCTTAATCTGTAAAATTAGAAGAAAATGGCACATAAAAAAGGAGTAGGAAGCTCAAGAAACGGTCGCGAATCGGAAAGCAAACGATTGGGCGTGAAAATATATGGTGGTCAAGTAGTAAGAGCAGGCAACATTATTGTTCGTCAACGCGGAACTGCTCATCACCCAGGAGAAAATGTAGGACTTGGAAAAGATCATACACTGTTTGCATTGATTGACGGAGAAGTTGTTTTCCGCAAAAGACGCAACAATAGATCGTTTGTTTCAGTATTGCCTTTGGCAGAAGAAGCTGAAGCATAAACAATATCCTGATTAAAACTGAGTGTTGAGCAACAAAAGTTGTCAACGCTTAATGCAATACAAAAAGAAGCTATCTCATAATAATGAGGTGGCTTTTTTTATGCTCTATTGCTTAGTAGTAGGTGTGTAAAGATGAATTGATTACAGGGAATAACTCTGAAAACCCTTGCCAACTTTACAAACCTGCTCTTGTATAAAAGCAAATTCTGTAAAACCCTTTCGATTCCAGTCGAAATGGCATTCAACTGTCAATTTCGTTTTTGACTGCAGTCGAAATGGCATTTAACTGTCAATTTCGTTTTCGACTCGAGTCGAAAACGATTTCAACTCATGATTTTCATTTTGTTTTGAGTCGAAATGAGTTTTAACTCATGAAATTGGTTTCGATTGGCGTCGAAATGAGTTTCAACACCTTATTTCCATTTCGATTGTAGTCGAAAACAGAATATGAGATAAAAGTGCTTTCGACTGCAGTCGATTTGAGTTTCAAGGCTTGTTTGCCAAATTGTTGGGAATGGAAGGAGAGACTGTGTAATATTTTGTGTGCAATCTGTTTTCAACTGATTCATTTTTACTATCTTTACTCTACAAACAACGAGCATTAAAACTAAACATCCATCTTATGACACGTAAAACAGCTTTAATAACAGGCGCTTCAAAAGGAATAGGAAGGGAATTTGCAAAGATACACGGTGCAAATGGAGACAATGTGGTGCTTGTTGCACGCAGTGAAGATGAGCTACACTCTCTAAAAAACGAGTTGGAAGCCGTGTATAAAACAATAAAGGTAGATGTGATTGTGAAAGACTTGACCGCCGAGAATAGCGCCCTCGAAGTTTATAACTATGTGATAGAGAACAGTATTGAAATAGACTTCTTGATAAATAATGCTGGGCTGGGCGAGTTTGGTTTTTTTGTAGATACCCGTTGGGAGAGGGTGGAGCAAATGATTGACTTAAATATGAAAGCACTTACACAACTATGTCATCTGTTTTTGCCAACTATGGTTGCACGCAAACAAGGCAAAATAATGAATATCGCTTCTACTGCTGCCTTTCAACCAGGTCCTAAGATGGCTGTTTACTTTGCCTCTAAATCTTATGTGTTGCATTTATCAGAAGCTTTGCACAACGAAGTGAAAGATAGTGGTGTGAGTGTAACTGCTTTTTGCCCCGGACCTACCGATACTCATTTTATGGAAGATTCTAAAATGAATAAAAGCAAGTTGGTGGAAAACAAGAAGTTGGCATCATCACATTCAGTGGCTTTATCAGGATATAGAGCAATGATAAATGCAAAGCCTGTAAAGATACATGGACTTTGGAACAAAGCCTTAGCCTTTAGCGTTCGTTTAGTACCCCGCAAATGGGTTGTAACTTTGTCTAGAAAAATGCAAGGGTAGCCTATATTATCAACAATTAGAGTGTTCTAATTTTAAGTACATTGATTAATAACTTATCTTTGCTTCATAATAACATTATAGAAAATAGACCAGCAATGATAGATATAAATAAAATACCATCTCCCTGCTATGTAATGGAGGAGAGACTACTCAGAAATAATTTAGAATTGATTAAAAGTGTGAAGGACGAAGCAGATGTGAACATCATTCTAGCTTTTAAAGCTTTTGCATTGTGGAAGTCTTTTCCAATTGTTCGAGAATATATTGGTGAGTCAACAGCAAGTTCTGTCAACGAAGCGCAATTGGCTTACGAAGAGATGGGTAGCCTTGCGCATACTTATGCGCCATCCTATTCGGATGAGGAGTTTTCTACTTTCCTGAAATATAGTAGCCATATAACTTTCAACTCTTTGTCTCAGTTTGAGCGTTTTTATCCACGGGTAGTTGAGTCGGGTAGGGACATTAAGTGCGGTTTGCGTATCAATCCAGAGTACTCTGTTGTTGATACCGATTTGTACAATCCAAGCACCCCTGGTTCACGTTTGGGAGTTACATCAGCACTTATTGGGGATAAACTCCCCAAAGGAATATCGGGATTGCACTTACACAACTTGTGCGAAAACAACTCTTACGATTTAGAGAAAACCCTTGAAGTTGTTGAGCAGAAGTTTGGGCATCTATTCAATCACATAGAGTGGCTCAACTTAGGAGGAGGACATTTGATGACAGAAGAGAATTATAATACAGAACATTTGGTGTCTCTTTTAAAATCATTGAAAGAGCGTTATCCACATTTAGCTATCATTATGGAACCGGGTAGTGCTTTTGCATGGCAAACAGGGGTGTTGGTTGCTACTGTAAACGATATTGTTGTAAATGATAATGTGAAAACTGCAATGCTCAATGTTTCGTTTGCATGTCACATGCCCGACTGTTTGGAAATGCCTTATAAACCACGCATTCGTGGTGCTTATCAAGAGCCAATAGAAGGTAAACCTACTTACAGGATGGGGGGAAGTAGCTGTTTGAGTGGTGATTTTATTGGCGATTGGTCGTTCGACGAACCATTGAAGGTGGGCGATAAGATTGTGTTTGAAGATATGATTCATTATACAATTGTAAAGACTACCATGTTTAACGGTGTTTCGCATCCTTCTATTGGGCTGTGGACAGAGGATAATCAGTTGGAAATTTATCGCGAGTTTGGTTATGAGGATTATAAAGGTAGAATGAGTTAAATTATAGTACTCTTAAATAAACAAAACGGATAACAAAGTGTTAATATAGCAACAGTGAAATTATTGTTTTGATAAATAGTTTCTAAAATTAATCATTTAAAGATATATTTTATGGGTTTTCTTTGGTTTATAATAATTGGAATAGTGGCTGGTTTTGTAGCTGGTAAATTGATGAGGGGTGGAGGTTTTGGACTTATCGTTAATCTTGTTGTTGGGGTAATTGGAGCTTTTATTGGGAGTGAGTTGTTTAAACTTTTAGGTATGGGTCCCGCAACCAATATATGGGGAAGTCTTGTAACAGCAACTATTGGAGCAATCATTTTATTATGGGTTATATCATTGTTTAATAAACGATAAGTTACTTATAAAATAAAAATATTGAATATATAAGTCGATGAATACGGTAAAACGAGCATCGACTTTTATAGTATTATTATACAGATGAGTGAAACAGGTATTACTAGAAAACAGATAGGCATATTTTCGGGTTCGTTCAATCCTATTCATGTGGGACATGTGATATTGGCAAACTATATAACCGAGTTTACTTATATAGATGAGGTTTGGTTTGTGGTTACACCACACAATCCATTGAAAGAAGTGGATGGATTGGCTGATGAGAAAATGCGATTGGAGATGTGCGTAATAGCTGTAGAGGGAATGGACAAACTTAAAGTTTCTGACCTTGAGTTTTCGATGCCAAAACCATCTTATACTATAGATACGCTTGATAAGTTGAAAAAAGATTTTCCCGAAATGGATTTCACGTTAGTTATAGGTGGGGATAATTGGAATAGTTTTCACTTGTGGAAAGCGTATAAAAGAATAAGAGAAGAGAATAAAATATTGATTTATCCACGCCTTGGAGAAGAGGTGGTAATAGATAAACAATTGAGTAACAATGTACAGCTTTGCAATGCTCCTATCTTGCAGATATCTTCTAGTTTTGTGCGCTCAAGTATCAAGGGGGGTAAAAACGTATCTTCATTTCTACCCAATGGAGTTTACGATTATATTGTGACTCATAAACTCTACCAGTAAACGCTTTACTCTAAATCATACTCAATTTTATCGAGCAGTGCAGGGATAATTTTTAAATCAACCCCCGATAGTTCTAGCTCTTTGAAGTCTCCTCTAAGAATTGCTTTGAACGACTTGATGTTTTTTATTTTCTTAATCGATTCTGAGTAATACTTCATTGCATCTTTCATATTGCCTAGAGCAAGTTCTACATGTCCGGCATTCAAGAAATCGTGAGAGGTTGGACTGTTTTGAAGTATCTTTTGGTAATACCTTTGAGAAACATCAAACTTGTGCGACAAGAACGAACACCAAGCTATAGAACGCCAAACTCGTGTGTTGGTGTCATCAATCCACTCAACCTTAAAATAGTTTTCTAAAGCTTTTTCATACTCTTTCAACTCTAAAAAGCAGTGTCCAATGTTGAGTTGTACATTTAAGTCATCAGGGTGCAGACGTTCTAGCTTTCTGTAATATTGTAATGCATCTTCGGGTTGCTTCAGCAAGCGGTAGCATTGCGCAATGCGTCTCAACACCCAAGTGTTGTTGTCGTCAATAAGTTCGGCTCGCAGGTAAGCTTCTACTGCTCCATCTATATTGGCAAGTTGCTGTTTGCAATACCCAATTTTTTGCCACACTTCAGAGTTTGAATTGTCCACTTCCGACAGCATTTCGTAAGCGCTTAAAGCTTCTGGAAGATGATTTTTTTCGAAATAATAGAGCGCTATCTTCTCTAAATTTTTGGGGAGTGATACAATGGAAGAGATAGCTTTAATTTCATGAAAATTGAGAGGAAATGCAAAAATATCTGTGAAGTTGTTTCTACGAGGATACACTTTGTAGAATCGGTATAAATCTTGAACATACTGTTTGCAAACAGCCTCCTCCTCTTGATTAGGGTTGAGAACTAGCTCTTCATCGAGCATGCTTTTTAGTTGTTCGCTTTCAGCCCCTAGTTGCGAACTCATCATTTTGCGATACTCTTCGGGCATCATCATTATGCTAAAGCAAAATGAATACTTATCGGAGTTGCAAATGAACGATGCTTTGGTAATTGAATCTATAACGCTCTTATTATCTTTATCTTCAGATATAAAACCTTGTAGTTGCGAGTGATTTAGACTGAAAGGTAAGAACCAATTGCTCATTTCGTTGAAAAAAGGATACGATTTGAGATTAGCAAATGTGGAATGAAATACATCTGCTCCCTCAAGCTGTAGGTTGGAAAACTCTTCTAACTTATCGCTTATACCCGCATCGTCAAGAATTTTTTGCCATTCAGGGTTTTTCTCCTCCATTCCAGTTTCACCCATCCACTCGTCCATTTTTATTTTTTTACCGATAATAGGACTTAGCTTCATCATTTCGGGTAAAATCTCTTCAGTAAGTTTCTTGGTTATTTTTTCAGTCTCACGCGATTGAATAAATTGGATGATAGCAATCAGTAGTCTTCTTCTGAAATAACTTTCGTCTGATAGAAGCTCCAATCGGCTTATCAGCTCGGGGTATAGATACCATCTGTTGTGATATTGTTGAAGAATGGGAGTGAGCGAGATGATGGCTCGCATTGAAATATGCATATTGCTATGAGCACAGCATTCTAATAGGAATACTATTTTTCTTACATCGAAGCGTTGCATTATGTTGAGCATAAGTGCAGAGATGAACATGCTTTTATCGTCAACGGGGATAATATCGTCGTGCAAAAAACGACTGTAGGTATCAATAGTATCTTTATTTGCACGGGGTGCAGCAAAAATAGAGTAAAACATTTCGCTTATAATACGTTCGTGCTCTTGTTCGTTCTTTTTTCTTCTACTGTTCTTTTCTTCTCCCTCTTCAAATAACGACAGTAAAGATTTTGTATCTACTATTTTCTTTATTTCTTCACCATATTCATCAAGCAATAGAGGAGAGCGTACAGAAGAAATCCTAATTTTCTCGAAAAACAATTCTGAGCTATCGGTTATCAAGGCAGCTTCTGCTGCATCAATGGTTAACTTGTATGTATCGCGAATTAATTGGTTGTATATTTTCTCTTGTTCAGGGTCGTCGCTACCTTCTATAAGGTAGTGTAGCATGTATTTGTAGTTGTTTTTTAGTTCGTTTAATTTATCAGTGATTTTCCAATTTTGCAACTCTTCAGCAATAACACTAATAGCATCGAAAGCACCTTTCAGCTCCTTTTTTTCTATTAGCTGATTAGCTCTCTTTACAAAGTCTTTTATTTGGGTACTATTCATTTTAATTATCAATTTTTTTACGAATTATAAGTGTTGAGGGCAGTGAGTGGCTCCACGTTATAGCCGAGCATATTAGCTTAGTCCATCCCTCAAAGCCGATAATGACAAGGTCTTGTTGTTTGATAAAGTCATAATCAATCTTTTTTAAATTATCCCACATCGATACTCTACCATCACCACTCTTTTGAATCATGCGAAACACTCTGCTTAATTCTTTTGATGAATCAATTACTCCTATAGCATCCCACAATGTGATTTTGGCTTCCGTGTTTTCAGCCAATCGTTTTATATAGTCAAATATATGAATGTCAACATTGTCTAGAATAGGAATGAAGATATTGTTAATTGTATCTAAATTGTGGTCTATAAATATACCTGTTGTTTTATCATTCCGTTCTAGTAGAGTAGATACCCCTCTTTGGGAAATAGGATTAAGTGTATCTTCTGAATCTTGTGGAGTATCTTGGTAAGCTTTAAATTTTTGATATGATCCCCATACCTGTGGTGTAAAAACAGTTTTACCAATTCCAATCAAAATTAAATTGCAATCTAACTCTTCTGATGTTGATAATATTTCGCTTACAAAATCATCAGATGGTTTTATGAATGTGCGAACTGTAGCTGTGCCTTTTCTGCACTCTTCAATTATTCCATCGTAGAGTGAAGCTTTATACTCCTCGATATTCTCTATTTTATCAAATTCCTCCTTCTCTAATAAATGCAATGAAGCAATCTGCTCATTTTTAACTTTGGGTTGCAGCAGGTAGTTTGCAATTTTGCAAAGAGTAACACCAGTTCTTTTCTTTGAAAAACAGACCAATCCATTTAGAGGAGTTTTTGATTCTTTCTCTAAATTCGACCTCTTTATAAATTTATCTATTAATGCCATAAGAAATTAATTTTTTTAATTATTGCAACAATTCTCCATCCAGCATAGAATCTTTGTATCCTAAAAAATAGAGAATGCCATCGATACCAACACTCGAAAGAGATTGTTCTGCAGTTTCAATAACTTTTGGTTTTGCATGAAAGGCTATTCCCAGTCCTGCTGCTTCCAACATTAAAAGATCGTTTGCCCCATCACCTACAGCAACAGTTTGCTTTATATCCACTTTTTCTACCTGAGCTATTAGTTTTAAAAGTTCTGCTTTCCTTTTTGCATCAACAATATCGCCGATGTAATTCCCAGTCAGTTTTCCATCTTTTATTTCAAGTTCGTTAGCATACATATAGTCAAGTTGATACTTCTCCTTTAGGTGGTTACCAAAATAGGTGAAGCCACCAGATAAAATAGCAATTTTAAATCCAACTTTCTTCAAAACAGCTATTAATCTGTCTAAACCTTCGGTAATGGGTAAGTTTTCGGCTATTTCTTGCAATACCGATGCGTCGAGACCTTTTAAAAGGTTAACACGTTTTTTGAAGCTTTCCGAAAAGTCTAATTTACCTTGCATTGCCAGCTCTGTAATTTCTTTTACTTTGTTGCCAACGCCAGCTCTCACTGCTAGTTCATCAATTACCTCTGCTTGAATAAGTGTAGAGTCCATATCAAAACAAATCACTCGTCGCATTCTGCGATACATACTCTCTTGTTGAAAAGATATATCGAAATTCAGTTCTGAAGATAAATGAAGGAAATCTCGTTGCATCTTTCTTTTGTCGATAGGTGTTCCTCTTACCGACAGTTCAACACAAGCCTTTCGAGAGCGTTGCGACTCGTCAAGAGGAATACGACCTGTGAGGCGTACAATATTGTCAATGTTCAACTCTTGCTCTTTTATAATAGCTGACACAGCAGCAATCTGCTTTGCTGTTAGTACACGGCCGAGTAGAGTGATGATATATCGATTTTTTCCTTGCATTTTCACCCAATTGCTATAGCGTTCGTTGCTAATTGGTGTGAATCGTATAGTTATATCCAGTTCGTAAGCTTTAAACAGAAGGTCTTTTAGGATATCTCCATCTGCATTTTTTATTGTTTTAAACAATATGCCTAGAGATAGGCTTCGATGTATATCGGCTTGCCCAATGTCTAGAATAAAAGCATCGTGCTTTGCAAGAACTTCTGTAAGAGCAGCAGTTACACCAGGTTTGTCTTCTCCACTTATTGTTGCAAGAATAATCTCTGAGTTTATCATTTTTTGTTTTATATGATTGCCATTGAAACTTGAGCATAAATATCCTCAATATCTCCATGTTTTATTTTATCAAAATCTTCTTTTCGAGGCGTTATAAACATCCCAGCCATATCTAAAGCTCCAGGACTAACCAGAAGTTGCGTCTTATCTTCGGCTGAATATTGCCACGGACGATGCAGCTTTCGTGGGAAAATGTGAATTATATATTTCGTTTTTTCCATAAATGAAATGATATTCATCATGGGTTCTTCCTCGTCTGGTTGATGTGTTTTTAAGTAATCGAACACATAGTAAAATTGTTCTTCAGCATCCTCTTTCGTGTCACTTTCAATTCTAAGGCATGAGCGCAGCGAGTTTTCGCTACTTAAAAGAGTGTCTATCTTTAGACCAGCTTGAAAATGAAAGTGATCGGGTGCAGATGCTCCACATTTAGCTCCATTATAAAACACAATATAATTGGGTAGTAATTCAGACAACAACAACATGTCGATTATCTTTTTGCCGATAAGTTGAGGAACGTGTGAATGCAAAGGAATAGTTAAGTGATTTTGTAAGATAGGATAGGGGTTGCACAAAATCATATATTTGTCTAGAAAAGAGATGCCTTGCTGCACAGTTGGTCTATTCTCGTGGCATAAAAAACACTTGCGCTTTTCAACACTTTCTTTGTCAACCATAGCTGAAGCTGAAGTGAAGCGTGATGGGTTGTATTGTAAAACTACTTTTGTATCGCCTCCCCATTCAAGCGACCTGAGTTCGATATTGCTCATTTGGGTGTAGTTATCGTCAAGCAATTTCCACGTCTCTCTTTGTGTTGAAAACAGTTGATGAATTTTATTCTGAAGATCCATTTATAGCTTTTTTGTTACAAACAAAGGTAGGAATATTTTCTTTTATTGCACCTAAAAGCAGTAAAAAAGAGTGTTTATCTAACTTATGCTTTAATTTCGAGAGCTTTTATCTGTTTAATGGTATTATTTTCATATTTTTGTACGAGGTAACTCAAAGTTAACATAAAACAGTTAGATAATGGGATATCGATTTAAAGTGTAAAAGATGAAAACAAACTTTTTATTGTTTCTTGTGTGCGTTCTTTTTACTGTTACTTCGTGTACTCATCATAAAGATGCAAAGGGTAAACAAAGCGAGGTTGCTGAGAATGTCTCTTTAGTTGATGAGAACTTTGATTCTTTTTTAGAGCATTTTAATAGTAAACCTACATTTCAACGTCAACGTGTTATGTTTCCGTTGGAAGCAAGTCTGTTAAGCCCTACTGAAAATGGTTTGGAGCCTGTGGATGAGAAGATAAAATATCATGAATGGATATTACTAGACTTTACTTATGATAGCTCTTATACTACTCGGCAAATGGATAGATATGAGCAACATATACGTGTGTACGACGACTCATCTATAATAGAGCAAAGAGGAATTGATAACGGCATTTTTGCAAATTACTACTTTATAAAAAAAGATGGGAAGTGGTTTCTGAAATCGTTTACCGATGTCACTTATTAATCAAGCGCATCTTTAGTAAAGCTCAAAGGCATCAAGCTACTCATACTATCTGCAACATATACTTCATCCTTTTTGTATAGCATTACTTTTACTGGCGAGTTGTAGCGACTCTCTACTTCTAGTAATACTTGACGGCAACTACCACAAGGAGAAATTAAGTCGTCTGTAAACTTTCCATTATAGAATGCAGCTACAGCCATAGCTTCTATCTTTTGATTGGGGTATTGAGAGTTTGCATAAAAAACCGCTGTGCGTTCTGCGCACAATCCTGAGGGATATGCAGCATTTTCTTGGTTGTTGCCAGTTATTATTTTACCGTTTTCTAACAGAAGAGCAGCACCAACATGAAAGTGAGAGTAAGGGGCATATGCGTTAGATGTAGCTTGTTTTGCAGCATCAATTAGCTTTTTTTCTATCTCTGTGCATTCTTCGTAACTATAAACGGTTATCTTTGTAGTTAAATTAATTTCTTTCATATTGACTGTTTTATTATTTTAGATACTTCAAAAATACATATTTTTAGAATGGTTTGTACTCAAAATAGCTATAAATTATATTTAAGCCTGCTTTTTGTCTTGTTATTTACTTTTATATGCACTTTTCAAGTGTTTCCACAGAAAAGATATGAGGTGTATGAAGATTATATCAGAAAATATAGCCCTATTGCCGTTACTCATATGCAAAAGCATGGTATTCCAGCATCCATAACTTTAGCACAAGGTTTGTTGGAGTCGGGGGCGGGACAAAGTGAACTGACAAAAAAATCAAACAATCATTTTGGCATCAAATGCCATCGTGACTGGAATGGAGGGCGTGTTTATGCAAAAGATGATACCCCAAACGATTGTTTTAGGAAGTATCGCAGGGCAGAAGAATCATTTGAAGACCACTCTCAGTTTTTAGTACAAGGTGCAAGATATCGCACTTTGTTCAACCTTTCTCCAACTGACTATAAAGGATGGGCTAGAGGCTTGCAGAAGTCAGGATACGCTACGGATAAAGCTTATGCCAACAAATTGATTAAACTGATTGAAGATTATCAACTTTATAGATTTGATACAGGAAAATACAGAAGATCAAGTGGTAAAGAGGTACAAACTGCAAAGAATTGGAAACATCAACCATACAAAACTCATGGATTGGTATATGTGATAGCTAAAGAAGGAGATACTTATGAAGGAATAGCTGATGAGTTTGGATTTAAAGCAAGAAATTTGTTGAAATACAACGAAGTGCCACAAGGATTCCCTTTAAATGATGGGGATATTGTATATTTTGAAAAAAAGAAGTCGAGAGCCGATAAACCTTACTTTGAGCATGTTGTTCAGATAGGTGAGTCGATGCACAGTATTTCTCAGAAATATGGTGTGAAGGTGAAGAACTTATATAGAATGAATAAAAAAAATTACGAATATGTGCCTGAAGAAGGCAATGTATTAAAATTAAGATAAAACTATGGAATATAATACACAACTTAAAAAACTCATTTTGCCTGAGTATGGCAGAAATATTCAAAACATGGTAGAGTACTGTGTTAAACTCGAAGACAAAGAGCAACGCACTCAATGTGCTTATTCAATTATCGATATTATGGGGAATATGTTTCCACATCTACGCAATGTAGATGATTTTAGACATATTTTGTGGGATCATTTAGCAATTATGGCAGATTTTCAATTAGACATTGAATATCCGTATGAGATAATTAAAAAGGAAGAGTTGATAGCTCATCCTCATAAAATTGAATATAGCAGACCAACCATGAAGTATCGTCATTATGGCAAAACTTTAGAACGCATGATTGCTCATGCTGCAGAAATGCCCGAAGGCGAAGAGAAAGAGCAACTTTTGCGTTTGCTAATCAGTCAAATGAAAAAATCGTACACTCAGTGGAATAGGGAGGTGGATGATGCTGCTATTTTAGAAGACTTAGATGAGCTTTCTAATGGAAAGATAAAACTAGACCCTCAAGAATATGTAATACCTGATTTCAGGTCACAACAATCTACCAACCCAAGGGCACGAGCAAAATCTAATAGGGGACAAAGAAGAAGATAGGATGATTGATGAAAAAAAGCTTTTTGAAATAGGTAAGATATTGAAACCTCACGGAGTAAAAGGTGAGGTTACTGTGTTTTTCAATAAAGCTGAGTTTGCAGATACAGATCACAACTATTACTTTCTTTCTTTAGATGGTATGTATGTTCCTTTCTTTGTAGAAGAGTTTTTATATAACTCTGATGTCACTGCACGAATAAAGTTTAAAGGGATTGACTCTATTGAAGAGGCATCTAACTTTAGC
This sequence comes from uncultured Dysgonomonadaceae bacterium, assembly GCA_964620895.1. Classification (GTDB taxonomy): domain Bacteria; phylum Bacteroidota; class Bacteroidia; order Bacteroidales; family Dysgonomonadaceae; genus UBA2632. The sequence goes on from CAZUHZ010000003.1 coordinate 14,263, forward strand.
AATACAATTGTTTTGATTCCAGATAAACTTGTGCAAGGGGTAGTGCAAGAAGAAGAACTTGATTTAGAGTGGGAACATTTGATTGGTTATACAGTTTTTGATGAGAACTTTACCGTAATAGGCACGATAGACAACATCGACTCTTCTACCATCAACACTCTTTTTGTTGTTGTGAGTAGCGATGAGGAAATTTTGATTCCAGCAACACCCGATTTTATAGTAAAAGTCGATTCCGACAAAAAACAGTTATACTTACAGCTACCAGAAGGGTTGTTGGGTGACTCTATTGATGAGTAAACTTCCATTGCTGATTCGGAAATATCAATCTGTGTCGCTTATAGTAGTTTACCCGTATTATTCAGGTTTTTAGCTTTGTGTAGATGCAAGTCGTCAAACTAATGCACATCGCTACAAAGAGCCTATCGAATGTTTTGTGTATAGAGTTATAAGACATGCTATGACGTATTTTGTGTTGAAATTTAAGGACGCTTCCTATTGTTACACTCATTCAGCTCGATAATTGACAATTGCAAACGGTGTAGTTGCAGCCCAGCCTTACAATTGCTGCAGAAACTCATTACTAATAGCTGCTGTCTGCTAAGTGCTTACTCAACTGAGAAACTGATTGCTCACTGTTGACTGTAATATGCTAAACTTTTTGCATTCTCACAAGGCATGATACAAGCACATTAATCACCTTTTTTTATTATCTTTGCAAGCTAATGCAATAAAAATATGGAGAGAAAAAAGAAGCAAATTGCCATATTGGGTTCCACAGGCTCTATAGGTACACAAGCGTTGGATGTGATAGCACAACACTCAGATAGGTTTGAGGTGTATGCGCTAACAGCAAACAATAATATCGATTTGCTTATTGAACAGGCTATAAAGTTTAGCCCCGAGGTTGTAGTCATTGCAAATGATGAGAATTATTTGACTTTGAAAGAGGCTCTTAACAGCTATCCTATAAAAGTATGGGCTGGAATGGAGGCTATTTCGGATATTGTACAGAATAGCGACATAGATGTTGTGTTGACAGCAATGGTGGGCTTCTCAGGATTGAAACCAACAGTAAATGCCCTAAAGTCGGGCAAGACTATTGCTCTTGCCAACAAAGAAACACTGGTGGTTGCTGGTAAACACATAATAGATTTAGCTTTAAAACATCAAGCACCTATTTTGCCAGTCGATTCGGAACACTCTGCTATTTTTCAATGTCTGAATGGTGAAGACCTGAATAGAATAAACAGAATATGGTTAACTGCTTCGGGGGGTCCTTTTAAAAATTATTCTAGAGAACAGTTACAACACGTTACAAAAGCGCAAGCACTTAAACATCCCAAATGGAATATGGGGGCAAAAGTTACCATCGATTCTTCAACTCTTATGAACAAGGGGCTTGAAATGATAGAAGCAAAGTGGTTGTTCGATGTAGAGCCTTCTCATATTGAGGTGGTGGTGCATCCACAATCGATAGTGCACTCTATGGTTGAATTTGAAGATACATCGGTGATAGCACAAATGGGTATGCCCGATATGCGAGTGCCCATTCAGTATGCATTTAGCTATCCTCAACGATTAAAATCGGATTTTAAACCAGCCAACTTCTTCCAGCTGTCCAATCTCACATTTGAGAAACCAGATTTAAGTGTGTTCAAAAATCTATCTTATGCTTATGAAGCAATAAACAGAGGAGGCAACATGCCTTGTATATTGAATGCAGCAAACGAGGTGGCAGTAGAGAGTTTTTTGGAAGATAAAGTGTCTTATCTTGCTATGAGCGATGTGCTGGAGCAAACAATGCAGCAAGCTACATTTATAGAGACACCCTCGCTAGACAATTACTTTGAAACCGATACAGAAGCACGCAACATAGCAACAGATATTATAAACAGATTTCAAACAAAAATAACCTCAACTTTTTTTAATAATAAGTTACTCAAACAATGACAACATTTTTTATAAAAGCAATACAACTCATTTTGAGTTTGTCGATACTTGTGATAGTGCATGAATATGGGCACTATCTGTTTTCAAGACTATTCAATATAAGAGTTGAGAAGTTTTACATGTTTTTCAACCCTTCATTTTCACTTGTAAGAGCCAAAAAGATAAATGGCAAGTATAGGTTTAAATTCTTTGCTAAGAACACTTCCGATTTAGTGCATGAGAATAGTGATAAAGAGGTGAACAATAGTTCCGATTTGGATGAAACATCAGACACTCACTTATCTGATGAAGAATGGAACAAGCATGCAGATACCACAGAGTGGGGTGTAGGCTGGGTTCCTTTGGGGGGATATTGTAAAATTTCGGGAATGATTGATGAATCTATGGATAGAGAGCAGATGAAACAACCGCCTAAACCATGGGAGTTTCGTTCTAAACCAGCCTGGCAACGTTTGCTAGTGATGACGGGAGGTGTTGTATTTAACTTGTTGCTTGCATTTTTTATCTACTCTATGATTATATTTACATGGGGCGACAGCTATGTGGCTCTAAAAGATGTGGGTATGGGTATGGAGTTTAGCCAAACAGCTAAAGATATAGGGTTTCAAGATGGAGATATCATTCTGTATGCCGATGGTAAAGAGGTGATAGATCGTTTTGATATGGTTGATAATTTTGCCAATCAAGTAATAGAAGCAGATAAAGTTACAGTATTACGAAATGGCAAAGAGGTAGTGGTAAATATGCCCAGCGATTTTGTACAAAAACTGATGGTAGAGAAACAAGGCTTTGCTGGCTACCGTGTGCCTACTGTGGTGCAAGATGTGCAGCAAGGTGGCGAGGCTGACAAGACTGGACTGCTTGCGGGCGATAGCTTAGTGGCAATTAATGGTGTGGCTGTCCCTACATTTGTTGATTTTAGAACCGAACTTGAGAAGTATAAGAACGACCTGATTCCAATAGATTTCTATAGAGATGGTGTTTTAAATACGCTTCCTGTCACTGTGAGTGAAGAGGGAACAATAGGAATAGCTGTTAAAAATTATATCCCCACATCTAAAGATAAGTATTCGTTCTTTGCATCATTTCCTCAAGGTGTGAAGTTTGGTGTGCGCACTTTGAAAGGATATGTAAGTCAGTTTAAATATGTATTTACACGCGAAGGAGCATCTTCTTTGGGAGGATTTGGAGCTATTGGCAACTTTTTTCCAGCACTCTGGAATTGGTTTGCATTTTGGAAAATGACGGCTTTTCTATCTATTATTTTAGCCTTTATGAATATATTGCCTATACCTGCACTTGATGGTGGGCATGTTATGTTCTTATTGTATGAAGTGGTAACTAGAAGAAAGCCCAATGAGAAATTTATGGAGTTTGCTCAAATTGCTGGCATGTTGCTTTTATTTGGTTTACTTATTTACGCCAATGGAATGGATCTGTTTAGAGCAATCTTTTAATAGATAAATACACGGTTTTATGGAAGTATCAAAGTTGATTAGAGACAGCAAAGGAAAAACAGCATTTTCATTTGAATTGCTTCCGCCACTAAAGGGGAATAGTATTCAGAAAGTTTTCAATGTAGTTGATCGACTTAAAGAATTTAATCCTAAATGTATTAATATAACTACCCATCATTGTGAGCATGTCTTTGAAAAGGGGAAAGATGGCTCTTTGATAAAGAGGAGTATTCGCAAACGTCCAGGGTCTGTTGCTATAGCTGCTGCAATACAAAACAAATATGGTATAAAAGCAGTGCCTCACATCATAAGTAAAGGTTTTCCTAAAGAAGAGACCGAATATGCACTGCTCGACCTCTCTTTTTTAGGTGTTCATGATTTGTTTGTTCTTAGAGGCGACACTCAAAAGCTTGATGAAGAGCAATTAGCAATGGATAGCCATGACCATGCAACTGGTTTGCAAACACAGGTAAACAATTTTAATAAAGGAATTGCTCTGGACGGATCATCGTTTGACGTGCCAGAAACTCCTTTTACTTATGGAATGGCATGCTATCCAGAAATGCATGCAGAGTCGCCAAGTATGGAGTCGGAGCTTTTTTATACAAAAAAGAAAGTGGACAACGGTGCAGATTATTTGGTTACTCAAATGTTTTTTGATAATGAAAAGTATTTCAACTTTGTAGAGCTTTGTAGAAAAGAGGGGATAACAATACCGATAGTGCCAGGGATAAAGCCAATTCATTTAAAAAATCAATTAACGGTACTTCCAAAGATTTTTCAATCGAGCATTCCAGATGCTTTGAGCAAAGAGCTGAAAAACTGTGCCACCGATGAAGATGCAAAGCAGGTAGGTACTGAATGGTGTATTGCTCAATGCAAAGAGTTGATAGCACAAAAGGTGCCTTGTATTCATTTTTATACATTCATGGCATCTGAAATTGTTTACAAAGTAGCTAAAGAGGTATATTAATTTTCTCTTTTTATTAAAAGGGATATCGCTATAGCTTCATGAGAAAAATGTAATATTATGTATTTTAGAGATATAGTTGGGCAAACAGAAATAAAGCAACACCTTATTGAATCAGTTCAAAAAGGTTACGTTCCGCATGCACGCATGTTGTATGGGTTGGAGGGAGTTGGGAAGTTGCCTTTAGCAATTGCTTATTCGCGTTATCTCAATTGTGAGAATCCTAAAGATGCGGATGCTTGTGGTAAATGCCCTTCGTGCTCCAAGTTTGATAAGTTGGCTCATCCTGATTTACATTTTGCATTTCCAATGGTTCAGAATAGGGCAGAGAAGCTACTTGTTTGCGACAACTATTTGCCACAATGGCGTTCTTTTTTATCCGAGAAAATTTATTTCAATCTTGGTGATTGGCTTCAATACATTGATGCTAAAAATGCGCAAGGAATGATATATGCGCAAGAGAGTGAAGAGATTATTAGGAAGTTGAGTCTGAAGGTTTACGAAGCCAAATACAAAATAATGATTGTGTGGCTTCCCGAAAAGATGAACCTTGAGTGTGCCAACAAACTTTTGAAATTGATTGAAGAACCACCGGCTCGTACAATATTTTTATTAATATCAGAAGATTTAGATAAAGTTATACCTACTATCAAGTCGCGTTGCCAACCTCTTTATATCAAGCCTATTGAATATGATGATATGATTGGTGCAATTACTAATACTTATAGCCTTTCTCTAACCGATGCGCAGTCGGTTGCACACATTGCCAATGGAAGTTATTCAAAAGCTATTCAACTAATTGAGGCAGATGATAGTTCTCAAATGCTTTTAAATCTCTTTGACAAGATGATGGGAGCTGCTTCATCAAGGGAAATTAAATTTATAAAAGGGATTGCTGATGAGCTGTCTAAAAAAGGACGCGAGGTTCAGAAGAGTTTTCTCACCTATTCGCTAAGGATGTTTAGGGAGTACTTTGTAGGCAACTTAAATGTACCAGAGCTGGTTTATCTCAATAGACATGAGCAACAATTGAGACAGCAATATCCTGGGACAATAAATGAAAGAAATATAGAGGTGCTAGCCCATGAATTCTCTTTGGCGCATAAGCAAATTGAGCAAAACGGGAATGCGAAAATTATTTTTTTAGACTTATGTTTGAAATTAACTATGCTTATAAAAAAATAATTTGTTATATTGCAGAGGTTAAACAAATAATATAAGGAGAGAACTAGCTACATAAATGTTTTTAATGAATGTAGGTTTACTGATATATAATGGAATACGAAATAGATAAAGATGCGCTTGAAGCATTTAATGCTGAGAGTGTTTTGATAAATAAAGAAAATAGAGAACGCTTAAATTGCCGTAGTTTTAATGCTAAACTTCATACCTATAATTGGCTTGAAGACTACCCTGAATTGCAGGATTGCACCAATTTAGTAGAAGTTCAATTTAAAAATACACGGAAATGTTTTTATGCAAATAGTAATAACTTGGAGCTTAAACAGGGCGATGTTGTTGCTGTTGAGGCTCTGCCTGGACACGATGTTGGCACAGTAACACTCACAGGTAAATTGGTGCTTTTGCAAATGAAGAAAAATCATTTTTACCCCAATGAAAATGGTTTACGGCGTATTTATAGAATAGCTCGCGATGGTGATCTAGAAAAATACAATGAAGCTAAATCTCGTGAAGAGATAACAATGATTCGTTCTAGAGAAATAGCCCAAGATTTGGGGCTAGATATGAAGATTGGAGATGTTGAATACCAAGGCGATGGGAACAAGGCTATTTTTTATTACATTGCTGATGGGCGAGTGGATTTTAGGGAGCTCATAAAAATACTTGCTAGCGAATTTAGGGTGAAAGTTGAAATGAAACAGATTGGCGCAAGACAAGAAGCAGGACGTATAGGAGGTATTGGTCCTTGCGGTCGTCAATTGTGTTGTAGCGGATGGCTTACAAACTTTGTGTCGGTATCAACTTCGGCAGCACGGGTTCAGGACTTGTCTATCAACCCCCAGAAACTAGCAGGACAGTGTGCCAAATTGAAGTGTTGTCTCAATTATGAAGTTGACGCTTATGTTGAAGCTCAGAAAAAACTTCCATCACGTGAAGTTGCTTTAGAAACAAAAGAAGGGTTGTATTATCATTTTAAAACTGATATTTTCTCAGGAATGATGACCTATTCAATGGGTAGAAATTCTCTGTCAAAATTAATAACTATTCATAAAGATAGAGTTTATGAAATAATTAATCTAAACAGAAAGGGTGTAAAACCTGATAGATTGATTACTGAAACTCAAGAGGCACAAGAATCACAAGCTCCAAAGGAGGTATATGGAGGTGGTTCATTGAATGATGATAGTATTACACGTTTTGATGATTCGATAAAGAGCAAACCTAAACAAAAAAGGAGAAGAAGAAAGTCATCGGTTCGTCGTAGAAATAAAAACACTTCAAATAAGAATACTCCTAATAGAAACAACACTAATAAAGGTAAGGGAAGTGCTAAGGAAGGCAAATAGTTTTGTTCCGATTTTCATTCTTCTGTTTGTTTTAGCTTGTATGGTGTCATGCAATCAAGAAGAGACTTATTATAAATTTAAGTTTATACCAAATAATGAATGGAGCAAAGATCAAGAGATTTCTTTTTTGCTTGATTCTACCTCAAATATTGTAAATGGCAATTATGATGTGTCGATAGAGCTATCGCATAACATTAGTTATCAATACAAAAACTTGTTTTTAATAGTAGATTATACGCATAAGAATAGCGTCTCTTTGCGAGACACTGTTGAGTGTGTCTTAATGGATGGTAATGGAAGATGGTATGGTGGTGGTAATGGTGCTACTAGGCAATTGTCTGTACTATATAAAACAAATTTCAGAATAGATACAGCATTGCATAACGAAATTTCTATCCGTCATGCAATGCAAGATTTAAAACTTAAAGGGATTGAAAAAGTAGGGTTGAAAGTTTATTAACTTCCATCATTCATCACATCATCACATCATTAAAGGTATATCTGATAAATTTGATGCCTTGCCTTGTAGTGCAAATCTTAAAAACGTTAGTAATGTGGATTAATTGCCTTGTTTCTTATTTTTCTTTTTGGGTGCTTTCTTTGACGATTCTACGAGCATCTCCTCATTCTTATCAATTACATTCTTTAGCTTAGATTGAAGTTCTTTAATTTCTAGTGCTTGGTTATTGATTGTAAGTAAAAGAGCATTCAACTCTTCATTTTCAACCGAGTCTGGATATTGTGCTTTCACTCTATCAATAAAATCGCTAAGAACATTCATATAATTACTGAAAGCATCATATGGCGATGCGTATGGGCTGAATTGACTATGGTTAGCACCATCAGAAATGTGCTTAGTGGACATGTAATAAAAGTGGTCGCTTGTTTGTAAATACAACCAATCTTGCTTCAACCTACGGTCGTTGCACATGCGCAATCTTTCACCTATTTTATAAAGTGTTTTCAGTGCTTCTTTCTGCAACGTGTTTCCATTCCATGCACTTAAATCTCTCTCTTCGTCAGCCCAAGAGATAGGATAGGGTGCACTAAAATCGGCTGTAGGTTTGCATTTTTCCATTACTTCAGATGGTGTGCAGAATTCTATTCCTTTGTCAAAAGCAAATTGTGGAAGAGCTTTCATAAACTCGAAAATACCTGTGTGAGAAGGCTGAATGCTGCCAAGTGTTTCATAATTCATAAACAGATTGACTACATTTTCTTCTTTTGGTGTTGAGTCAATCCAATTGATGAATTTATCTGCAGTTAATGGATATTCGTTCCAACCATAGTTTGAGAAGTGGAACTGAATATCGTCACTAAGCTTTGCGTTTTTAAGGAGCAACTTTAAATTAGGTTCTACTGCCGATTTGTAAACAAAATTAGGACTTTTCCATCCCAGTATATGTTTTGCACCTTCAGTTATCATTTTGTTGTATCCCAAGTCGTAAACCGCTTTGCCGATATCGTCAGAGTATATAAGTTCAGTATTCCTGAAAGTTGTAGGTTTTTGGTCAAACAACATCTCTATTTTGTCTGAATGTTGTTTTACTTGATTCTTAAAATCAATGGGATCATACAACGAAGCTAGCGAGTGCGCATAAGTTTCGGCAAGAAACTCTACATTACCTGTATCTGCTAGTTGTCTTAGTCCAGTAATAACTTCAGGGGCATAAATCTCTAACTGTTCTAGTGCTGTTCCAGAAATTGAAAAAGCAACTTTGAATCGTCCCTTGTTCTGATTTATTAAATCAAAGAGCACCCTATTTGCAGGAATAAAAGATTCTGAAGCGATTCTTTGCATGATGTCTTCATTAGAAAAGTCATCATAGTAGTAGTGATCCTTCCCAATATTAAAGAATCTGTAACGTTTCAACCTAAATGGTTGATGTATTTGAAAGTAAAAGCAAATTTTTTTCATATCCTATTAGTTTTCAGTCTTTATTTTTTTCTATTTTGTGAATTTGTTATATATGCCACGCACTTTTAGACCCACATCCTCCCACGTTATTGCATCTACCTCTTTTTTGCCTTCTACACTTAAATACTCAGCTATACCAGGATGTGTACAGATAGAGTACATGGCATCAGCCATAGCATCAACATCCCAATAGTCTGTTTTAACCACATTGTGCAATATTTCAGAGCATCCAGATTGATGTGATATGATGGATGGCACACCACATTGCATTGCCTCCAATGGGGAAATACCAAAGGGTTCTGATACTGATGGCATTACATAAACATCGCTCGATTTGAGCATCTCATAAACCTGTTTCCCTTTCAAGAAGCCAGTGAAATGAAATCTATCGGCAATGCCTCTATCGGCAACTAGTCTTAACATTTTGTTCATCATATCTCCACTGCCAGCCATTACAAAACGTATATGGTCGGTTTTTTTCAAAACCTGTGTTGCAGCATCAACGAAGTATTCGGGTCCCTTCTGCATTGTTATTCTTCCTAAAAAGGTAACAACTTTTTCTTTAATGTTTTTCTGACCTTCAATTGCCAGCGTTTCACCACTAAGTGGATCTACAGCATTGTGCACAGCCGTTACCTTACTTGGGTCTTGATGATATTTTTCAATCACAATGCGTCGTGTTAGATTGCTCACACACATAATATGATCAGCATGATCCATACCGTTCTTCTCAATGTTGTAAACAGTAGGGTTAACTTTGCCACCACTTCTATCAAAGTCGGTTGCATGTACATGTATTACCAATGGCTTTCCGGATACCTCCTTAGCATGTATCCCAGCAGCATAAGTCAACCAATCGTGCGAGTGTATAATATCAAATTGTTCCTTTCGTGCAATTACACCAGCTACAATGGAGTAGTTGTTTATCTCTTCTAATAAATTTTTGGGATATTTTCCTGAAAACTCTATACACCCCATGTCATTGGTGTTCATATAGTTAAAATCAGCATAAATGTTGTCGCGCAAATCGAAGTATTCCTGAGGGTTCATCACATTTCCAAACCTCTCTTCAACTTTCTCCCACGACACATCTCGCCATACTATAGGTGTGTTGCTAGCTCCTATTATATTAAGGAAACTCTTATCTTCATCTCCCCAAGGTCTTGGAATAACAAATGTGATATCCATATCCTCTTGCATTGACATTCCTCGCGTTAATCCATAACTAGCAGTGCCAAGACCACCTAATATGTGGGGTGGAAATTCCCATCCAAACATGAGTGCTTTCATAATCTATCTATTTCTAATTCGTTTAATTGTATTCCTTCATTAATTTCATTGCACGTAGTATTTCTGCAACACTCATTGCAAATGAGTAAGCACCATGTGCTATAAATGGAGGGTTTGAATCGTATAATTCTGATATACTGCCAATACAATCGTTCGACATTTCATTTTCTATATCTACCATTATTCTATCAACTAGTGACAACCCGCTACGTTTGTACACTTTGAGATAGGCTTCTATATATGGTCCAAGTAACCATGGAAAAGCTGGACCATTGAAGTATGTGTGTTCTTTTTCTCTAGAATCACTAGAGAAATAGGGGCTAAATTTCTCATCCTTGGGGCTCAACGATCTTATGCCCGATGTGGTGAGCAGCTCCTTAGTAGCATAGTCAACTATCGATCTTTGTCTATGTCTCTCTAGTGGAGAGTGGTCAAGCGATACTGCAAACAGCATGTTTGGTCTTAGACTCCAGTCAGTGTGCGAACCATCTACAAAGTCAAACAGGTAGCCAGCACTATTTAAAAATATCGCAGTAAATGACTCTTTCACAATGTCACTTTTTTGTGATAGCTGGCTTTCCATTATTTTATCACCTTTGGTTTTATATATCTCTTCTCCAAACTTGAGTGCATTGTACCACAGTGCATTAAATTCGACCAAATATCCCGAACGAGGTATTACAGGGCGTCCATCTAGTTGAGCATTCATCCAGCTAACAGGTTGTTGATGTCCATTTGTCCATAGAAGACTGTTATCAGAGTCCACATGCAGGTTGTCGTGTTTGTTATTTAGTATATATTCAATTATCTCTAAAACAATATCTGCATATTTTTTTTGGAACTGTTCAGGTCTCTCTTTTGCAAATTGCTGTAACGACCAAATTATCCACAGTGGTAAGTCGGGATCTTCTATCTCCTTTAGCAGACCGTTAGTGGGTTTACCTTCCATCATATTTCTGAATTCCACTCTGGCTGTATCCATTATTTTTTCAAAATCATCAGCACGGTCCACAGCAAGTGTACATCCTGGCAAAGAAATAAACTGATCTCTTGCACGTACTTTAAACCAAGGATAGCCAGCTAATAAATATTGTTTGCCAGGTTGAGGGAAATAAAAGAATTGGTGGCTCGAGTTTTTCAGGCAGTTGTAGAACGACATTCGCGGAGTTCTTTTCTTAATCTCGTTTTCGAACTCCTCTACCAACTCTTTTGTGTCTCGCAAGAAGTCGCCTGCAGAGAAGATAATCTCATCACCCATTTTTATAGGCATTTCAAAATATCCTGGTACATATAAATCTTCTTTATATGTATCGCCAGCTTGCATGTCTTGCAAGTATTCGACGCCTTTGTTCCAATGAGGTTGATAAATGAAATTAGCTTTAGTGTTAAATTGCATATATAGTTCGGGATAACCCTCATACATACAAGTGCTTATTCCGTTTTCAACTTCTCTGTAAGATTTATCTACGTTGTTGTTTTCTTGCGTTAATTGGAACACATTTCTAAAAGCAAGAAATGGTTTAAACTGAATTGTAGTTGGTGAATGTGCCTGCAGTAGTTTGTAACGTATCATCACCGAGTTTTTTTGTGATGAAAACATAATCTCTTTTGATAATATAACCCCCCCCACACGATAAATAGTTTTTGGAATGCCCTCACTGCTAAACTCACGAATGTATTTGTGTCCACGTGGATTATAATTATCACCCGAGTATTTGTGAATACCTAAATTAAATTCAGCCCCATGTTGTATAACAGTTTCGTCGAACGACGATAATATTAAATGATTATCATCGTCAATACTGGGTACTGGCATAACCAATAGTCCTTGATATTTAGTGGTATTACATCCAGATATGGATGTGTTGTGATAAGCCCCTCTTCTGTTAGTTCGCAACACATTGCGGTACAAAGAATATTCAAGGCTTATAATTAAATCTTTATCGAATTTAAGATAACTCATTTTTCTAGTGTTTTAGATTAGATATCATTCCGAAAGATAGAAAGATTAATATTACTAAACAAATGAAAAGGGTCAAATTTTTGTTATAATTAGCCTTGTAGATGAAGTTTTCATTTGTAAATTTGTTTTTTAAACAATAGTCTAGTTTATGAATGATAGTCACGAACATTTTTTTTCTATCGAAAAAAAGCGAATGCGTATAGCATTTGTTCCTACTATTGTATTGGTATGTTTGTTGTGGCTTATTCTTGTTTTAGATATCTCATTAAATCTACAGCTCTATCAGTTTGGTGTTTATCCTCTTGAGTTGAAAGGGTTGCCAGGGATATTTTTGTCTCCTTTTCTTCATCATTCTGCAAAACATCTTTTATCAAACACGCTTCCACTTATTGTGCTAATGTGGTGTCTCTATTATTTTTATAGCGCAATTGCGCACAGAACCTTTCTGTTTCTATGGCTGCTAAGTGGATTACTCACTTGGATTATTGGCAGAGAAGCGTGGCATGTAGGTGCAAGTGGTGTTATTTATAGCCTATCTTTTTTTCTTTTTTTTAGTGGACTCATTCGAAGGCATATACCGCTTATAGCCATTTCTTTAGTAGTGGCTTTTTTGTATGGTAGCACTGTGTGGAATATGTTTCCATGGTCGATGTACTTAGATACCAATGTTTCGTGGGAAGGACACCTTTCTGGAGGTATAAGTGGGTTGATTGTGGCAATTATTTTCCGTAAGCATGGACCCCAAAAACCAATAAAGGTTTGGGAGGAGGAAGAAGAGGAAGAAGATATTGATGATTTTCTTGATGCTATTATCGATGCTAATCGCGCTAAATCAGTTAAGGAAGACGATGGTAGTGACAATAACAATGAAAATGATATTTTATCAAGTTAAAGGCAGCTTTTGGAATTAATAGGATAATCAATCCTTGAAAAATTGACCTGTTCTTTTATTTCATTAAAATAATATACAGACTTAGTTCATATTTACTTCAAAAAAGTTGTACATTTACACAATTCATTCTTAAAATAAACTTACTGCTATCAAAAACAATTCGCAAAACAGAGCACAAGGTTTAAATACCTTTGGTGGAGTTTTTACTCCATCTATTCTCACTGTTGTGGGTGTAATTATGTATCTGCGCTTTGGGTGGGTTGTGGGTAATGTGGGACTTATTGGCACACTGATTATTGTTACCTTAGGTACTTCAATCACTTTCTTAACTGCGCTTTCCATTGCTTCCATTGCTACTAATGCTCCTGTTAAAGCAGGCGGAGCATATTTTTTGATAAGTAGATCATTGGGCATAGAGATGGGTGGCGCCATTGGTATTCCACTCTATTTGGCACAAGCTTTCTCAGTTGCACTCTATATTATGGGCTTTTCTGAGAGTATGGTGGCAATTTTTCCAGGTTTAAATATAAAAGTAGTAGGTGTTGTTACAACTGTTTTCCTTAGTCTTCTCGCCTTGTTCTCCACTAAGGCTGCCATTCGTGCACAGTTTGTTATTTTAGGAGTTATTGCCTTCTCACTTATCTCTTTTTTCTTTGGATCACCCATTGGGGGCGAAGGGTATGAGTTGTTTAAGGGTCCTATAGAAAACTCCGAAAACTTTTGGGTGGTATTTGCAGTGTTTTTCCCTGCCGTTACAGGTATTATGGCAGGCGTAAATATGTCGGGCGATTTGAAAGACCCTGCCAAATCCATTCCCAAAGGAACCTTTCTGGCTGTAGGGGTTGGATATATTATCTACATGATAGTCCCCTTTTTCTTTGCTTTTAGAGCAGATGCTGTTACACTGGTAAGCGACAATATGATTATGCAAAGGTTAGCATTTTGGGGCTTTGCCATTCTGCTCGGTATATGGGGAGCAACACTCTCGAGTGCTGTGGGTAGCCTTTTAGGTGCTCCACGGGTTCTTCAGGCATTGATGTTAGACAAAGTGCTACCTTCAAAACTCTCTTTCTTAGCCAAAGGTTCGGGTACTGAAAAAATTCCACGTGCTGCAACCATCTTCACCTCTGTTATTGCTTTGGTACTTGTCGTTGTTGGCGATTTGAATATGATTGCTCCAATTCTGACCATGTTTTTCCTTACAACTTATGGTACACTCAATCTCACATCTGGAATAGAAACAATGTTGCAAAGTCCATCCTTTCGTCCCAAATTTAGAGTGCATTGGATATTCTCCTTGCTTGGCACAATAGGTTGTATTGCTGTAATGTTTCTTATCAATGCTGTTGCCACTATCATAGCCATCGTGTTCATTGCAGGAGTATATGTGTGGCTGCGTCGTAGAAGGCTCAAGACCACCTTTGGTGATGTTACCCGTGGACTTTATCTCCAAGTTGTTCGTTATGCTTTGTTGAGACTCGAATCAAAAGATGCCGATGCAAAAAACTGGCGCCCTAATATATTAGTTTTTTCAGGCATGCCCACCAAACGATGGCATCTTATTGACTTTGCTTACGGAATAGTGCAAGAAAAAGGTTTGATAACTGTTGCAACCATTCTGCCTACAAAAGGCGTTACTCAAGAACGCATCACCAATCATGCGCATAATATCTCATCTGCTCTGAGAGAAAAAAATATTAAAACCCTTGTAAAGGTCACCACAGCACAAGATCCATTTATTGGGTCTAAACAATTAGTAAGTTCCTATGGATTAGGTAGTATGGTTCCCAATACTATTCTACTGGGCGATACAGAAGAGAACAGCCATCATGACTCCTATTGTGAAATGATATCACATTTTTATCAATCGTATAGAAATATAGTCATTCTTCAAAACGATTTTAAGCTCGACTTTGCTGGAGCAAAGAAAATAGACCTTTGGTGGGGCGGGCTCAAAGGCAATGGCGGCTTTATGATGATTATTGCACACTTGATCAAGACTAGCCCTCGTTGGGACAATATAGATGTATGTGTGAAAATGGTAGTTCCCTCTGAAGAGGCAGCCAAAGGCACACGAGAGAATTTGAAGAGTATTCTGGAAAAGATGAGGGTTGATTTTGATTACAATATTATTGTCTCGCAAGGAAGAGTATTTTGGGATATCTTGGAGGAAGAATCGCGCGAAAGCACCATGGTGATGATGGGTCTCAAGGTTCCCGATGATGATTTTGCAACCTATTACAAAAAGTTAAAACTAAACACTCAAGCTATCACAAACAAAGTGTTCTTCCTTGCATCAGAGCATATTGAGTTTAAGGATGTGTTGAATTAAGGTTCTTATTTCAATTATTTGTTTGATGTCATTTACAGCATGACAAATAGCTTTCTGAATTTTCAATAATGGGAGTTGGTTGCATCGATTGTCTTAAATTTATTTAATATAATAGCATTCGTTCACTACTCTCATTCGTGACAATTAGAATAATGGATCATCGAGAAGTCTATTTCCACCAAAATGAGATGAGTAAATGCTTCATGCTGTTTGCTAATGTTGTTTAAAAAGTTAAAGTAGATAACATTACAAATGGTTTAACAGTAAAATAACCAGGTAAGTGCTCACACATGTTAAATAGTTGAGAGATTAATTGCCAATCTACCTTCAAAAAGAAAGAAATAGCTTATAAATTATAGAAAAAGATATCCCAATTGTATCTAAAACTGATGGTAACAAGAATATTGGATGGTGCAATATTCTAATTGTCATCAGTTTTTTTCTTTCTTGCAATTTAATACTAGTACTTATTTGCTTCCAACTATCTATAGTTTAGATTATTGGTAGCAATTGTAAGACTCTTTTATAAACGAGTTTTAGATTTTTGAAAAACATGTTTTCTAGGCTTTGAAGATATAATCAAGAGTGATTTACGAGATGGGGGAAGCCTATACATGTTTTTATGATTTGGTTAATAAACGTGTAGCTGCTTGCTTTGATAGTCCGTTTTAAGGATTTATTATGTGTTGAGTTTATATATAAATATCGGTTTAAGATAAAAATATCGAGAAAACACCCTTTTGTATAAAATCAAAATAAAAATGAATTTCTCATTTTTAAATGCAAAACTAAAAGAGCTCCTGAACAACTATTGAAGAAAACGATGATTAATGTTTATTAGGAAAAACTACTATAAGTTAGTTTTACTTTTATAATGGTTCTTATATATTCGGTGTTAATTTAATTGTTGTTTAAGCTTAAATTGCAATCCGTATGAACGAAATGTTTCTTGAGATGTTTACATTTAAACAGAATAAAAAAATGCAGTAATGTAATTAATAGACTGTTCGCTATATAATGTGCTTTGAAACTTTTATAAATAAAGACATAAGTATATTATAAAACAAGAAATTGCATTTAGTTTTAACTTTTGGTTATGAATTTACTTAGGAAAATAATTAAGATAAATTTCAATTTTCCAATCATATGGTATCATGTGAAACAGAAGCTTGTGAGTAGATTAATAAAAATGGCTAGCCATTACGGATTATACGTTACAGGATTACCAAAAGCTGAGTCTTTATACAGACATTTAACTAGCAACGATGTATCCATGAAAGAGTCTG
>CAZUHZ010000004.1:0-7782 GCA_964620895.1 uncultured Dysgonomonadaceae bacterium
AATATATTGCTCCAGTAGCTATTGTTGGGATTTTTGTTTATGGTATTTTGTTTTAACCTGCATTATTCATCACTTTTCAAATGTGTAATTGCTTATAGCTTTTAGTCAATAGTTATAATAATAGCTCTTATTTTGATATAGATACTCACTTTTAGACTATGTGCGTTTCGGTACATAAGACTGTCGAAGGATTATAGATGGGCTCAAACATATAGAATTACAATTAGTGAGAGATTAAATTTAACTACTAACCACAAAGTGGTTAAACATGAATAGCCATGGGTGTAAACCCATGGAAACAAGTATCATATACCGCAAAACCCTAGAGGGGTTTAATAATAAAATAGAGTGTGGATTTTTACATCTAAATCTGATTTTCAATTGAATCCCTTCAGGATTCTAACATCTACTATTCATAGACCCCGCATTTCTATACGGGGTTATTCATATTCGACCCATTTCAGGGTCGGGAATGTGCTGCACTATCTAACAAAAAGGGTACAACATTCAACAAAACATGAATGTATAGTGACACTCCTTGAAATAGTGCCCTATGTTGGTGAAGTTCGAGGCTTCGCATCTACGTAAAGCTAAACATGTGAATAATATGGGTTAAGCCATCTTTTCTTATCAAGGAGTGCTTAGTTAATAGAAGCAAGAAGTAATACCACTATTGAGCATAAGAGTATATGCAACACCTAACCATAGTTAACAGAATGGCTTTGATTTTTACCTCTAAAAGTATTACTTTTACATTAAAAATTGAGCATGGCATATAAAATATATCCCCCCAGTTCGTTATACAATTCAGTAACACTACCAGGGTCGAAGAGCATTAGCAATCGTGCGCTTATACTCAATGCTTTGAGTTTAAGTAACTATGAAATTCAAAATCTGTCGGTGTGTGAAGATACATCTGTAATAAAAGATGCATTTGCATCCAACACAAACGAATTTGATGTGCGCGGAGCTGGAACGGCTATGCGTTTCTTAACTGCTTTTTTGGCAGGTGTGGAAGGTGAGTGGATTTTGAAAGGATCGCAACGAATGCATGAACGGCCGATTCATCCGTTGGTTGATACGCTTGTTACAATTGGTGCTGATATTGAGTATCTCGGGAACAAGGGCTACCCACCTCTTAAGATAAAAGGGAGAAAATTGGAAGGTGGCGAAGTGTATCTCACAGCCAACGTAAGTTCGCAATTTATTTCTGCGCTCATGATGATAGCCCCTACTATGAAATATGGATTGACGATGCATCTTGAGCATGAGGTAATTTCTAGACCATATATTCATTTGACTCAAAAGATGATGGAGGATTATGGTGTACATGTAAAGTGGGAGAGAAAAACCATAAAGGTTTCTGCTCAACCATATACAGCCATTCCGTATAATGTAGAGTCTGATTGGTCGGCAGCATCTTACTGGTACTCATTTGTTGCACTTATGCCAGAGGCTGAGGTTAAATTGAAAGGACTGAAAAAGGAGAGTTTGCAAGGCGATGCTAATATCATTAATCTCTTTGCTGATTTGGGTGTTTCAACCAGCTTTGTTGAGGATGGAGTGGTGTTGAAGAAAAAAAACTTTGTGAAAGGTAAGTTCTTTCATAATTTTATCAATGAACCCGATTTAGCACAAACTTTTGCTGTGACCTGTTGTTTGTTGAACGTACCGTTCTTCTTTAGCGGTTTACAAACTCTAAAGATAAAAGAGACTGACAGAATAGTGGCTTTGATAACTGAGCTTGAGAAATTGGGCTATGTATTGCGCGAAACTGAAAATGGAATATTAGAGTGGGATGGCGAGCGTTGTCTTGCTGATGAAGCTATTGTGATAGATACATACGAAGATCATCGCATGGCAATGGCGTTTGCCCCAGCTTCTATTGTGTTTAAAGATATGTATATAAACCATCCTGAAGTTGTTGTTAAATCGTATCCTTCCTTTTGGGACGACTTGCAACAAGGTGGATTTAAATTGGACGAAATAGATAATTTTGAATAATGAAAAGTTTATTAGTTTTTATAGGAATTATTGTTGCGTTTGCAATCACAGTCTATGTTTGGAATGTCATTCAACGACTAAGAGGTGTGCCTGAAGTAGATCCTGAAAAATATGTACGCCCAGATGGTTGTTGTGGTGCACACGAGGTGTGCGAGCATCCCGAAGGTGAATTGAATTCAGAACCCGAATATTTTGATGATGAGGAATTAGATAGATTTGAACGTAGGCTATCGCATGAGTACTCTGATGAGGAAGCTGATGAGTTTAGAGAGATATTCAACACTCTTTTGGATGAGGAAAAGCACCTTTGGTTGAAGAGTTTACGCATGCGCCATATTGGTTTGCCCCAACAGGTGAAGAAAGAGATGTTGGAAGCGATGAAGTCGCTTCCAAAAAAACATCAATCAGCATAAAACAAAAAATATGGTTTTTCTAGAACTTCTAGATTACACATTCTTTCGCAATGCTTTGTGGGGTAGCTTGCTAGCCAGTATTGCCTGTGGTGTTATTGGTAGCTATGTAGTGGCTCGTCGCATGGTTTTTATTAGTGGAGGTATCACTCATGCATCGTTTGGTGGAATTGGTATAGGGTTTTATTTCGGATTCAATCCTATTTTGTCTGCTTTGGTGTTTTCTGTTCTGTCTGCTTTTGGCATTCAATGGTTATCTAAAAATCAGAATGTGCGAGAAGACTCGGCTATCGGCGTGTTTTGGTCGTTAGGAATGGCGTTGGGTATTATCCTTATATTTCTTTCGCCTGGCTATGCTCCTAATCTTTCTGAATATCTTTTTGGGAATATACTCACCATTAGTCAAACAGATATTTCGCTGTTGGCAATATTGAGTATAGTGTTAATACTGTTCTTTACCTTTTTTTACCGTTCTATCCTTAATGTCTCTTTCGATAAAGAGTTTGCTAAAACTCGTGGTGTTCCTGTTGCTTTTCTTGAATACACCCTTATTATGTTGGTGGCGGTAACTATCGTGCTTAGCATTCGCTTAGTGGGTATAGTGTTGTTGATATCATTATTGACAGTGCCGCAAATGACAGCCAATATCTTTACTAATCGCTTCTCTAAAATAATGGTTGCATCGGTGGCAATTAGTTTTGTGGGGTGCGTTGCAGGCTTGCTATTGTCTTATACTTTGAATGTGCCTTCTGGCGCATTTATCATATTTGTGTTGATATCGATATTTTTGATAGCTAAATTGGGGGTGTTTTTGCAAAGAGTGATTAGAGTTAAAAGTTAACAGTGAAAGGGGTGAACAGTAATCAGTGAATAGTGAACAGTAAAAAGGACAACATTGCGGCTCTCTAGTCCACATTGACCATTAGTTGTTAGTGATTCAAAAATGTTGACAAGTAACTGGTAACGAGTAACAAGAATAAGCAAATATTGAATAAGGCACAATGCGAGCTCTAGCCACAGTGTGTTGTATAAGGTTGATGCAACAGCCTAGCCACTGAATATAATCACTGATTTAAATATGCAGTGTAAGGATCAACCTCTTCTTCCTCTTTCCATTCTTTTGACAGGTTGCATCCAGTACATCCACCACAGTATCCGTTTTTGTTTTCTACAAAGAAAAAACGATAGATACCGCGTAGTAGTATTGCAGCTACAGCCACGCCAATGATTATGACAATAATTAGTTGTATGTTCATATTATAAAAACAACTTTAAGTGCAGAATGTTTAAAACAATATCCCAATTTGATAAGCCGCAAATGCTATAACCCAAGCTAGCGATGTGGTGTAAACTATGGTAAATAGTCCCCACTTCCACGACCCCGATTCTTGTTTGATTGCTACAATAGTAGCTATGCAGGGGAAGTAGATCAACACAAATAGCATAAGAGCGATAACGACACTTGGTGTAAACACAGGTGTTCCATCGCTATATTCCTCTTTCTTTATACGCGTTTGAAGCGATTCTTGACTTTGTGCATCTCCAGGATAAAGAACTCCTAGTGTGCTTACAACAATTTCCTTGGCAGCCATGCCAGTAATAATACTTACCGATATTTTCCAATCGAAACCTAATGGACGCATAACTGGTTCAACGAAATGCCCTATTTTGCCAATATAAGAATTTTCTTGATGTGCAGAAGCTCGCATAATCTCTATACCTGATACAATGCTATCTTTTCTTTGTTCAGTTATTTTGTTTTCAGAAAACAGTAGGGAAGTTTGTTCTATTTGCTCATCAAACACTACTTCTTTTTCTGCATTGCGAGGGAAGTAGCCTAGAAACCATATCACAATAGAGGCAATAAGAATGATTCCTCCCATTTTTTGTAAATACTGGCGCGATTTGTCCCACATGTGTGTGATGGTTGACTTAACAGTGGGCATTCGATAGGGAGGCAGTTCCATTACAAATGGAGTGTTCTCCTCTTTAAACAATGTTTTGCGAAACAGTTTAGACATAACCACGGCTAGTAGAATTCCAAAGAGGTATATTGCGAAAAGAGCGGTACTTGCGTGTTTAGGAAAGAAGGCACTCACAAAAAGAATATAAATTGGCAGTCGGGCACTACATGACATTAGTGGATTGATTAGCATTGTAATCATTCTACTGCTACGACTCTCAATGGTGCGTGTAGCTAAAATAGCGGGTACATTGCAACCAAAGCCCATAATAAGAGGGATAAACGATTTGCCATGCAAGCCTATCTTGTGCATGACCTTGTCCATAATAAATGCTGCACGAGCCATATAGCCCGAATCTTCCATAAAGGAGATGAATGCATAGAGTATGACTATGTTGGGCAAGAACACAATTACACCTCCAACACCACCAATAATACCGTCAACCAGCAGATCCTTCAAAGGTCCATCTGCCATATTGGCACGAATGAAATTGCCTATCACTTGGACAAGCGACTCAATCCATTCCATTGGATAAGCCCCTAAGGTGAATGTAGCTTCAAACATAACCCACATAAAGACGAAAAATAGTGGGAATCCAATGTATTTGTTTGTCACTATCGTATCTAGAATTCGAGTTGTGTCGGAGGTGGTGGTTTTTTCTGATAAAGTTTCGCGCAATCCTCCCGCAACAAATCCATAACGTGCATTGGTGAAAGCTGTTTCGGGGTCTTCGCGTAGCAAGTTTTCAATATAATTGCGTTCTCTTTCTGCTCGTGCAAAAATATCTTTATGGTTAGGAAGCGTGCTTACACTCTTTCTTATGTCTGTGTCTTTTTCTAACAACTTTATACACACATAACGCAACGGCATATTGAGATGAGAGATGTCATTATTTGCAAACTGTTGCTCTAGTCTGTGAATGGCTTTTTCTAAAACTCTACCGTAAGAGATTTGTACATTGTTGTTCTCGTTGTCGCCTCCTGCTTCATATATTTCTATAATCTTATCGAGCATAGCAGGTATTCCAAATCCGTTTTTACCAATGGTTGGGATAATAGGTATGTCAATCATTTTAGAAAGAGTTTCATAGTCGAATTCTCGACCGCTTTCTTGCAACTCATCGTACATGTTGAGGGCAATAACCATAGGAGCTTTAAGCTCCATAAGCTCTGTAGTAATGTACATGTTACGCTCGAGTGATGAGGCTGAAACTACATTGATGATGACGTCGGGTTTTTGTTCAAGTATGTGCTTCCTCACAAATAGCTCTTCGGGTGTGTATGCCGAAAGCGAGTAAGTGCCAGGTAAATCGACCATCTTGAAGGTATATCCTTTATGTTTTAGTTTTCCTTCTTTTGAATCGACTGTTACGCCACTATAATTGCCAACATGTTGGTGAGAACCCGAAGCGATATTGAATATAGAGGTTTTACCAGAGTTGGGATTGCCAACTAAAGCTACAGTAATTGTTTTGGATTCTTTTTGCAGAGTAGTTTTTTGTCGAGCCTGATTAGATTGGTTTCTTACAAAGCTTTCGTCACTATATCTCTCTTCTTTTGATTGGTCGTATTTTGGGACATCAGATTTTACCATCGATATCTCAATCATCACAGCCTCGCTTCGACGTAGCGAAAGCTCATACTCCATGATTTGATATTTTATGGGGTCTTTGAGAGGTGCATTCAAAATAGATTTAACCTCTTGCCCACGTATAAACCCCATCTCTAGTAAACGTTTGCGGAATGCACCGCTGCCGTTCACTTTTACAATGTAGGCTTTCTCCCCAGTATGTAGTTCTGATAAACGCATATATGAATATGAGGTGATGTTTGAGATTTGCTAAGCAGCCCAAACACAACAACTGTAAATAATTTAGAAGTGCAAAGATGGCTATTTTTATTGAAATAGTAGAGCTAATAGGGGCTTTATTTACAATTGTTTTAAATAACAAACCTTTCTGAGGCTACACCTTATTGAATGTATGGCTCTATTTAATAGCACTTTATGTGAGTGTGTGTCTGTTTTGTCTGCTTCCTAGCTTTACTTCATTTAACCCGCATTACTCATACTTAATGGGCTGCCAAAACTTCTTTAATAGCACTTGCAACCAAAGGAATGCCTTTGTTGATTTTATCAACAGAAGTGTTGCAATAGGAGAGTCTCATATAATTGTTTGCTTGCGCATGTGGATCGAATGTTTTACCTGATACAAACACCACCCCTTTTTCAATAGCTTTTTTAAGAATCTCTGTTGAATCGACACCTTCAGGTAATTGGAGCCAAATATAAAAACCACCACGGGGTGCAGTGAAGGTTACTCCTTGGGGTAAGTATTGATGTAAAGCATTAATCATTGCTTTGGAACGTTTTTTATACTCAACCCTCACCTTTTCAATGTAATTGTCTGCAATACCCGATTGAAGAAATTTATCGGCAATTACTTGTGTAAAACTTGGAGAGCAAGCATCAAAGGTTTGTTTTATCAATTCGCATTTTTCATAGATTTCATTGGGAACAAGCATCCAACCCAAACGTAAGCCAGGTCCAATGATTTTTGAAAAAGAACCTGTATAGCATACATCAATACCTTTTGGGTTAATTCCTTTAATAGATTTCAGGCTTTCTTTGTCCGCTTCATCAAAATATAAATCACTATAGACATCATCTTCAATAATTGGAATACCTGCACCGTCTAATAGTTGAATTAGTTTTTGTTTTGTTTCGGCTGTATATAAAGTACCTGCAGGATTATGAAAGTTGGGGGTGAGATAGATAAATTTTGGTTTTTGTTTTAAATCTTTTAGCAACTTTTCAAGCTGGTCTAGTGCAATACCGTCTTCTGAAAGTGGAACACTCACAATATTGGCTTCGTAGGAATTGAATGCAGAAATGGCTCCTATAAAACAGGGATTCTCAACAATTATTGTATCACCAGGATTGATAAATGCCTTAGCCAATATATTGATTGCTTGCAAGGAGCCTGTTGTAATCATAATCTTGTTTTCAGAAACGGGCAACCCTTTACTTTCTAAAAACAACGACAAAGATTCTATTAGTTGAGGCAGTCCGCTAGTTGGTCCATATTGCATGGCAATTTTTTTCTCCTGTGGAGTTAATTTATTGTAGATAGCATCTATTTCATCCAGTGGGAAAAGATCATTATCGGGCATCCCTCCTGAAAACAGAATCATTTCGGGTTTGTTTGCGAGACTCATTAAGTCTCGGATTTCTGAAGAGCGTAAGTTTTTTACAGAGTTGGAAAAGGCAGGCATTTATAGTTGTATTTTATAAGTTATATTCTGTTGTTGGCAACAATCTGATCGGGTTGCTAGCTTTAATAAGATTGTTGTGTGCTAAATCTTATAAATATCACTTACTTTCAGTAGCGACATTTTGTTTTCTTG
>CAZUHZ010000004.1:7882-30573 GCA_964620895.1 uncultured Dysgonomonadaceae bacterium
TGTGCTAAATCTTATAAATATCACTTACTTTCAGTAGCGACATTTTGTTTTCTTGCAATACTTTAATTACATCTTCGTTTGAAGATGATCGAATAATTACCGAGGCAGCATCGTTAATGGCAAAAGCATACATATAGTCGATAGTAATATCGTTGGCTGAGAGTATTTGCAATGCTTTGTATAAGCCACCAGCTTCGTGCGGAACAACCATTCCTACTACATCGGTTATGTTTACTGAGAATCGATTTTCTTTTAAAACCTTTAAGGCTAATTCAGGATCATCTGCAATAAATCTGGCAATACCATAATCGGCTGCATCAGCTATGTTGAAAGCTGAAAGATTGATGTCGTTCTCGGCAAGAATTCTGGTCATTTCAGTTAATCTACCAATTTTGTCTTCAAGAAATACGGATAATTGTTTTATAATCATGACAAATAGTTTTTATTGAGTGATGTTTGTGAAAAGTGCTAGACTGCATCTTTGATAAGCAAAGAGCAAAGTCTATTTTCGTTTATCAATAACTCTTTTAGCTTTACCTTCAAAGCGTTCAATGGTATGAGGTTCCACTAAATTAACTTTAGCATTCAATCCTATTAAGCTAGATATATTATGATGAATGCGTTTTTTAAGATTTTCTATTGCTTTTATCTCATCAGACCAAAAGTGATCATTTATCTCTACATTTACAACTAAAGTATCTATATTATTCACACGATCTACTACTAATTGATAATGAGGAGTTGTCTCACTCATCTCTAATAGTATTGATTCTATTTGTGAAGGGAATACGTTTACTCCACGAATAATCAACATGTCGTCGCTTCTTCCAACACATTTATCCATCTTAATGAGGGTGCGTCCACAAGAACATTCCTCAGCATGTATTCGTGTTAAATCGCGTGTGCGATATCGGAGCAGAGGTATGGCTTCTTTGGTTACAGTAGTAAACACCAATTCTCCAACTTCGCCATGAGGTAGCACTTCAAGAGTTTCGGGATTAATGATTTCAGGAATAAAATGATCTTCAAAAATATGCATGCCATCTTGACATTCACATTCCATGGCAACACCAGGACCTATAATCTCACTCAATCCATATATATCATAAGCCTTTACATTTAATAGCGATTCAATCTGTTTGCGTAGTTCATCCGTCCAAGGTTCCGCACCACAAATTGCTGCTTTAAGTTTAATCTTTTCAGGATGTATTCCTGCTTTTTGAATGCTTTCACCAAGAAAGGCTGCATAAGATGGCGTGCAAGCTATTGCTGTAGCTCCAAAATCAACCATAATCTCGATTTGCTTTTTAGTATTTCCTCCAGAAATGGGAATTACAGCTGCACCCACTTTTTCGGAGCCGTAATGAACTCCCAATCCTCCTGTAAACAGTCCATAACCGTAAGCTATCTGTATAATATCAGATTTGCCTATACCAGCCATAGACAGAGAGCGTGCAACTACTTCGCTCCATGTTTGCAAGTCTCTGCGAGTATAACCAATAACGGTTGGTTTTCCAGTTGTGCCACTTGAGGCGTGCAAACGTACAATTTCACTTTGAGGCACAGTGAATAGACCAAACGGATAATTGTCTCTAAGGTCATCTTTTGTAGTGAATGGAAGGTCTTTTAATTGATCTATCGTTTTTATATCGCCAGGTTCAATGCCTTTCTCTTGTAATTTGTTTCGGTAAAATGGCACGTTGTAATAAATACGTTCAATCATTTGTACCAAACGTTCATTCTGAATCGACCTGAGTTTTTCTCTGTTAGCCGTTTCTATATATTTATTCCAAATCATCTAAATTAATTTATGGAGTTTCTTAGTGCAAATATATTTATCATTTCTACAATTCAATAGCCAACTCTTCGCCCAGATCAAATGCTCTTAGGTTGAGTGCAACAATATCATCTCCTTTGTTGGCAAATAGTGTTTTCAAACTATTTTGGAATTCTTCTTTTTCAATTCCAAGAAACTTCGATGCTACCCCTATCATCACCACATTTTCTGTCCTAGCACTGCCAGCTTCTTTGGCTGTTTTATTCGCATCGATAAAAACATGTTTGAATCCACTATCCTTTATTTGCTGAATGATTAGTTCCTCTTCGGGATAATCAGTAATATTTTTCACAGTTTCTGTAGCTGTTATAATAATTCCATCTTTTGAAAGATAGGGGAGGTAGCGTAAAGATTCCATCAGCTCTAGAGAGAGAATCATATCGGCTTTGCCTTTTGGTATCAAATCAGAATAAATATCTTTATCAGAAATGCGCAAGTGTGATTGTACCGCTCCTCCACGTTGACTCATGCCATGTACTTCGGCTTGTTTTATATATAATCCTGATTGCATAGCAGCATGGTCAATGATGGCTGCCAATGTCAGAATTCCTTGCCCGCCTATCCCTGCTAATATAACATTTTTATGCATTGCTTGATTTCTTTTTTTTGCGTTTTAGTGTTTGAATACATTCGCGTGTTGCTAAAATAACAGAGACACCGTTGTAGTCAAATTCTTTTTTAAGAACGTTGATGTTCTCATCCAGGTTTTTCTTCAGTGGAATAATAGTTTTTATATGTTCTTCCTCAACTCCCACACCTTGGCATATTTTATACAGTCTGCCAGTGCCTGCTGAGTCTTGTCCTCCAGTCATAGCAGTGGTGTAATTGTCGGATATTATTATAGTTACAGGCGACTTATAGTTTACAGCATCAAGTAGTCCTGTGATTCCTGAGTGGGTGAAAGTGGAGTCGCCTATCACGGCTACTGCTGGGCGTAACCCCGCTTCAGCAGCACCAATAGCCATTGTTACCGAAGCACCCATGTTCACGCAAGTGTTAATTGCATTGAAGGGTGGCAAGGCTCCTAAAGTATAGCAACCAATGTCGGAAAAGACATGCTTCTCATCGTAGTCTAATAAAGCTTTGTTTAAAGCTTCGTATAAATCGCGGTGACTGCAACCATCGCACAATCTTGGTGGGCGACTAGGAACAATATTAGTCTCTTCTTTTAGTATATCTCTTTTTATCCCTAATGCATCAGCAATAGCATCTGGAGATAACTCTCCTCTACGTGGCAACGTGTTGTTTAGTCTGCCCGATATTTTCGAGTTGTCAAAGTATCCTCTCAGCAACTCTTCATATACCGGATAACCCTCCTCGGCAACTAATATGGAGTCATATCGATTGTAAAACTTTTTTATCAATTTCTCAGGGAGAGGATATTGGGATATTTTTAAAACTGGAATATCTAATTCATATTCTGTTATGACTTCCATTACATAATTGAATGCCAATCCAAATGCAATAATTCCTTTATTACCTTTGCCTTCAATTACCTTGTTTAAGGGTGAGGTTTCCGAATAATCAACCAGCTCTTGCTGTGTCTCAAGCAAGTTTGCATATTGTTGTCGAGCAATTGCGGGGAGGAGTATCCATTTCATTTTATCCGTTTCGGGCTTTAATTCATTTTGCGCAACTGCATCTTTGCGATTAACTATTGCTCGTGAATGAGAGAGGCGAGTGGTTACCCTAATTATCACGGGTAGCTTCACCTCTTCGGATAATATAAATGCACTTCGCACACAGTCATATGTCTCCTGTTGATTAGAAGGTTCTAATAGCGGAAGGAAAGAAAATTTACCGTAAACTCGCGTGTCTTGCTCGTTTTGTGATGAATGCATGGATGGGTCATCTGCAACAACAATTACTAAGCCTCCGTTGATACCTGTTAGGGCTGAATTAATAAAAGCATCGGCTGCAACATTCAGTCCAACATGTTTCATGCATACCAAACTTCGTTTTCCTGCATAAGACATTCCTAAAGCTGATTCATAAGCAGTCTTTTCGTTGGTTGACCAACTAGAATGTATTTTCTCTTTTTGGGCATAAGTGCTTTGTTGTATATATTCGGTGATTTCTGTAGATGGTGTACCTGGATAGGCATATACACCCGAGATACCTTCGTCGAGAGCAGCCATTGCAATAGCCTCAGCGCCTAGAACTAACTGTTTATTCATATAAAATCAAATTCCTCTAATTATTAAATTTCTGATAAGTGTAAAGTGCTTATGTGTGATCACTATTTTGATAAAAAAGCACTCCTTTTCACTCTTTTAATTCTTAAAAATAACAAAGGTAGCGATACATTTTAATTATACAAGTATTTTTAAAAATGTCAGCGAAAATAAATATATACTACACATATCGTACCAATCTTCGGATAAGGGTGTTAATTCCATTGTGTTTTAGTTGATAATAGAGCTTTTCGTTATTTATACAGGATTTCGGAAACAAAGAGCAATTTGATTTTCTGACTGTTGATATATGGGGGTTAGAAGCAGAATTTAAAACTATTTTCCTTTGATCGCTAATTGCTTATGTATATCGATAGCCATGGAATGAGTTAAAAGGTTTAGACTTTGTAAATCTCTTGTCATAATAGTCGTGTTTAATCAGTATTAAAACATCATTTAAGTACTCTGTTTTCTATTCGTCCGTTTTTCTTTGTATTTTTGTAAATAGAAATTTAATAGAGAATTATAAAACAATTTAATTATTGATTAGTATGGCTATAAAACCGTTTAAGTATCAAGACACCTTTCCTTTGTCGGAAGACAAAACAGAGTATTACCTGCTGTCGAAAGAGCATGTTTCTACGGCTGAGTTTGAAGGAAAAGAAGTATTGAAAGTTTCGTCAGAAGGGCTTACACTTTTGGCAGAAAAAGCTTTTCGTGATGTTAACTTTTTATTGCGACTTGAGCATCAAGAGCAAGTTGCTAAAATTCTATCCGACCCAGAAGCTAGTGAAAATGATAAATTTGTAGCCTTAACCTTCTTGCGTAATGCCGAGATTTCGGCTAAAGGGATACTGCCTTTCTGTCAAGACACAGGTACTGCTATTATCATGGGTAAAAAAGGTCAGCAAGTGTGGACAGAGGGTTGCGATATGGAAGCACTTTCAAAAGGTGTTTATAATACGTACGTGAATGAGAACTTGCGTTATTCGCAAAATGCTCCTCTCAATATGTACGACGAGGTAAATACAGGATGCAACTTGCCTGCACAAATTGATTTGTATGCAACGGGAGGTGATGAGTACAACTTCTTGTGCGTAGCAAAAGGTGGTGGCTCAGCCAATAAAACATTCCTTTATCAAGAAACTAAAGCACTACTTACTCCTGGTAAGCTTGAAGCATACTTGATAGACAAAATGAAATCATTGGGTACTGCTGCTTGTCCTCCTTATCATGTTGCGTTTGCAATTGGTGGCACATCGGCAGAATCTAACTTGAAAGTTGTGAAATTGGCATCTACAAAATATTACGACAATCTTCCTACAGAGGGTAACGAGGGTGGTCAAGCATTCAGAGATTTGGAGATGGAAGCAAAACTGAAGAAAGCTTCCGATGAGTTGGGCTTAGGTGCTCAGTTTGGTGGTAAGTACTTTGCTCACGATATAAGAGTGGTGCGTTTGCCACGTCACGGAGCATCATGCCCTGTTGGTATGGGTGTTTCTTGCTCGGCCGATCGTAACATTAAAGCAAAGATAAACAAAGAAGGTATTTGGATTGAAAAACTAGAGGACAATCCTGCACGTTTGATACCCGAAGAGTACCGCAAAGAAGGCGAAGTGGGTGGTGTAAAGATTGACTTGAATATGCCAATGGCTGATATTCTTGCAGAATTAGGTAAACACCCTGTATCAACACGATTGTCGTTGAACGGCACTATTATTGTTGGACGTGATATTGCTCATGCAAAACTAAAAGAGCGTATTGATAATGGTGAAGGGTTGCCACAATACATCAAAGACCATCCCATCTATTACGCAGGACCTGCAAAAACTCCAAAAGGATATGCATCAGGCTCGATGGGACCTACTACAGCTGGCAGAATGGATTCGTATGTCGATCTTTTCCAGTCGCACGGTGGTAGCCTTGTAATGTTAGCCAAAGGCAATAGGGGTAAAGAAGTAACTGAAGCTTGTAAGAAACATGGTGGTTTTTACCTTGGTAGTGTTGGTGGACCAGCTGCTAGTTTAGCACACAATAGCATCAAGAAACTAGAGTGCTTAGAATATCCTGAATTGGGTATGGAAGCAATCTGGAAGATTGAAGTAGAAGACTTTCCTGCATTTATTCTTATAGATGATAAGGGCAATGATTTTTATGAAGATGTTAATCAGCGAAACTGCCCTTCTGATTGTTGATAAGAAGATTTAATCCATTTTTGGGAAATGTTCGTTTTATCTGCTCCCTGAGCGAAGTCGAAGGGTTTCATCTGACACGTTGCAAACTCCTAGAAATAGTGGGCTATATCGGCAGATTTCAGAAAATAGGCACTAAAGTCTAGTTTTTGATAAAACACTATAGACAAGCTCTTTGAGTTCAAATTTAAACTCAAAGAGCTTTTTTATTTATTCAATCAAAACAACATCACTTTTCAGCTTTTGTAGCATCATCCCATTCGTCTGTTCTGAAGGATGATGCAGGCAAAAGATTGGCATTATAAAGCGTTCCTTCAACCCAATTGCGCCATGCATATCTAACGGCAACAGGATTAGGAACTTTATCGTTTTCTACTATTACGTTTTTTCGAGACTCAATTTTTGCAGTAGCTGGGTAAAACACTTTGTCGTCTCCTGCAATTTCAAATCCTGTTAGTTCATCAAAGGTATATAAGCCTGAATCTGCATTTTTAAAATTCAAAACTATTCCGCCATCTTTTACTTCTAACGACTCATAAATTGGTGAAGCATAGTCAACAGTATTATATCCATAGGTTTGATTAAGTGCATTAAACAATAACCTTTCAGCTACCTCTTTCTTTTTGGGTGGATGTATGCAATAGTCATCACCAATATCTAGGGTAATAGCAATGCCCGAATTAGGAATTAAATCGAGGCATTGCAATTGTGCTTCGCGGATAAAAGCGCTATTGGCAGCTGTTTGGAATTTATCGTTGCCTTCATATAAATAAGGGGCAATTTGTACATAATAAAAGGGGAAGTCGCCAATGCCCCAACGTGTTCTCCAATCTTTTACCATAGCAGGGAAAAGTTTTTTGTAGTTTTCAGGTTCATACATATTAGACTCACCTTGATACCACAATGCCCCTTTTATTGTATATGGAATTAAAGGATTAATCATTGCATTAAACAGTGCTGTAGGAATATGATTTGTGCTTTTTGTAATATCTACATCGTCAAGGTCGATATGTTGATAAGAACTCAGCACCTCGTTGCTTATCCATGCTTGAACCGAACTTCCTCCCCAAGAAGTATGTATCATGCCCACAGGGCAATCTAAAATTTCTTGAAGTTGTTGCCCATAGAAATAAGCAATAGCACTAAAGCTGGGGACATTGGTGGGGGATGCTTGTTCCCAAGCACTATACTTCTCTACATCTTTAAATGGTGTTTTTGAGCCAACCAAATTTACAGTGAAAAGGCGTAAATTTGGATTGTTTGATTTTGCTATTGCCATAGTAGAGCCAAATGTTGGTTGCCCATAAAAGCCCTTTACAGGTTGCTCCATATTAGACTGACCAGAACACAACCAAACCTCTCCAAATAAAATGTTTTCTAATGTAATATCTGAAGCTTTGCTTTTCAGATTAATGGATTGGGGTTCTTTACTGTTGGTTGTTTTTACTTCCACTTGCCAATCACCGTTGTTGTCAGCTTCAATATTAATTGGCTGATTTAACCAAGAGGTCTCGATTGTTATTTTCTCTTTGGCATCTGCCCATCCCCAAAGCACAATGGTTGTGTTGCGTTGTAAAACCATATTTGATGACACAATAGCTGGAAGTTTAACCTCTGCTTTAACTGAAGATGTAAACAACAGGCTGAATGCTGCTGTCAGGATAAGTACAGTAAATTTGTTCATTGTAATTTGTGTTTAGTTTTTAAATGAATTTGTTTTCAAAAGATTCTGCTTCGTTAGTCAATTCCTATGCTTTTAACCCTACATCCCCTGAAGGGGACTTTTGTTGGGTGCCGATAATTAGGCTTTTCCCTTTAGAGATAGAGGGTAGAAAAAGGCTATAATTAATTCGTTCCCCAAATGTAATAAAAAAAATCGTGGACTAATTAAAGTTCCACGATTTTTATTTTGTGTGTAGTATTGTAGTTCTATTCTTAAATCAAGAATCCGAGTAAGATACCAGCTGCAACTGCCGATCCAATAACACCTGCTACGTTAGGTCCCATAGCATGCATTAATAGATAGTTGTTTGGGTCGTAACTTAAACCTACTACATGTGATATTCTTGCCGAGTTTGGCACGGCCGATACTCCAGCACTTCCAATAAGTGGATTAATCTTGTTGCCATCTCTCAAGAAGAGGTTCATAAACTTCACAAATAGAAGTCCTGCACATGTAGCAATTACAAATGAAATTGCTCCAATTGCAAATATTTGGATAGATTGGAACTTCAAGAACGTAGTAGCTTGAGTAGATGCACCCACTGTAACTCCTAGAAGAATTGTAACAATATCAACAAGGGGTCCTCTAGCTGTTTCAGCTAGTCGCCTAGTAACACCAGACTCTTTCAGTATGTTTCCGAAGAATAACATTCCTAAGAGAGGTAAGCCAGAAGGAACCAAAAATGTTGTTAGAAGCATTCCTACAATTGGAAAAATAATTTTCTCGGTTTGCGATACAGCGCGAGGGACTTTCATTTTTATCACTCGTTCTTTCTTTGTAGTTAGCAATTTCATAAAAGGAGGTTGTATAACAGGTATCATCGCCATGTATGAATAGGCAGATATTGCCACTGCTCCCAAAAAGTTGGGTGCTAGTCTCGATGTTAAGAAAATTGCGGTTGGTCCGTCAGCACCACCAATAATACCAATTGCACCAGCTTCGTTGGGCTCAAAACCCAATTGCAAAGAGATGAAATATGCACCAAAAATACCAAATTGGGCTGCCGCACCTACGAGCATCAGCTTAGGGTTAGATATGAGTGCAGTAAAGTCTGTCATAGCCCCAATTCCCAAGAATATGAGAGGGGGATACCAACCTTGCACAACACCTTGGTAAAGAATGTTCAATACTGAGCCCTCTTCGTAAATTCCAATAGTTAAGCCTGACAATTCATTAAAGGGTACATTACCTATAAGGATACCAAACCCAATTGGAATTAATAGGAGGGGTTCATATTCGTATTTCACTGCTAGGAAAATAAAGAATATACCAATCACTATCATCACCAAGTGAGCAGGAGTGGTATTAGCAAATCCAGTGTTTTCCCAAAACATTGAAAGATTGTTAGCCAATGATAATAAAATATTCATATGTATTGTTTTCTTTTATTCTATTACTATTAGTTCAGTTCCTTCAAGAACAGAAGCTCCTTTTTCAACCGAAACTTTAGCTACTGTACCATCAGAAGTTGCCTGAATATTATTTTCCATTTTCATGGCTTCCAACACCATTATTGTATCTCCTTTTTTAACTGTGTCGCCAGCTTTCACTTTAATTTCTAGTATTACACCTGGAAGTGGAGAGTTGACAGCATTGCTACCTGCAGAGGGTATAGGTTGAGTAACTAGTTTTGGAGTAGCACTTACTGTTTGTGTTGCAGGTGGAGTTTGTTTTTGAATTCTCGATATAGGCTTTTTCTCTTTTTGCTCTAGCTCCACTTTATAGGGTGTGCCGTTCACCTCCAAATTCACAGATTCACTATCTGAGTCTTGCACTACCACTCTGTAGGGAGAGCCATTGATTTTATATTTAAATATTTTCATATGAATTATTTGTTTCTTTATTTTATCTGTTTTTATTTTTATTGATTGCTCGAATCAAAGTTGCTTCTATTTAGTAATGTCTGCTTTTTACTATTTAGGCATTTGTCTCAAACCATATATTTTAGAACTCCAAGGCGAATATGCTTTTTTCACCTCATCAATGGTCAAAATAGTTGATTCAATATCGTGTACATCTTGGTCCATTTCATAGATAGCTGCAGAAATTGCTGCTAAAACCTCGCCCGATAGTTCATGGTCGTCATCTTGAATGATAGCTCTACCACTTTCTAAAGCTTTGCGTTTTGCAAACCACTTGGCAATATTACCAGTTGAGTTAAAAGCAATGAAAAGCAAAAACAGCCCCGAAAAAACAACAAACATTGAGGTTAATGTCATTAATCCTCCCCATGGGTCGTTTTCTTTGAGAGCTACAATCTTTGCATTCTCACCTTCTACGAAGTTTTTGCTATTGGGTGTCACGTTGGGTAATACTGTAGCAAGATGATTTCCCGAGTTGTCATTTTGTGTGCCATCTTCTTCGTATCCATAGCTTTTGTTTGCAGGCATTCCAGCTGGTATAGTAAGTTCGTCTATCAGCGTTTCACCATCAGCCTCGAAAAGAGCAATATAGTTTTCTTTGTTTGGGTCTAGCTCAAAGTTCAAATGGAATGTTCCATTCGAAGGCTTATTGTCTGCCCAAAAAACCACCTGTTGATTAGGTGCTACGGCTGTTCTAATGTCACCACGTGGCACAGCATACTTCTTTGGATTGTTAGGGTCGTTTGTTATGAAAATACTCGACAAGTCTATTGTGCTTGTTGTATTGTTGTAAATTTCAATCCAAGCGTGTTTCTCTCCAAATTCGTTGGTGTAGCCATCTACATTTTGCACTACTACCTCATTGATTACTATTTTTGCTCTATCTGGATTTACGTTGCAGCTAGCCAAAACAATCAAGAATAGTGTAAGGATGGATATTTTTATTTTATCTGTCATAGTTTATAATCTTCTTTTATAAAGGCATGTTATCATGTTTCTTTGCTGGATTTGTCAACTTCTTGGTTCGAAGTTGTTGCAAAGCTCTAATAACACGGAAACGAGTATTTCTTGGCTCAATTACATCATCAATGTAGCCAAAGCTAGCAGCTTGATATGGGTTGGCAAAGAGTTCGGTGTATTCATCTTTCTTAGCTTGCATAACCTCTGCTTTTTTCTCAGGAGTTTCTTGTGCAGCAATTTCTCTACCATACAACACCTCAACAGCACCATCGGCTCCCATCACTGCAATCTCGGCACTTGGCCATGCGTAATTGATATCGCCACGTAGTTGTTTACAGCTCATTACAATGTGAGCACCACCATAAGACTTTCTCAATGTTATGGTAATCTTTGGCACGGTAGCTTCACCATAAGCATATAGCAATTTTGCTCCGTTCAGAATTACACCTCCATACTCTTGCGCTGTACCTGGTAAAAATCCAGGAACGTCAACAAGTGTTACAATAGGGATGTTGAATGCATCGCAAAAGCGAACAAAACGAGCAGCCTTGCGAGAAGCATTTATATCCAATACCCCAGCTAAGTATTTTGGTTGATTGGCTACTATACCAACCGATTGTCCGTTAAAACGTGCAAAACCTACAATAATGTTTTTTGCATAGTCTGCATGCACTTCTAAAAACTCACCGCTATCGATAATACCGCCTATCACTTCATACATATCGTATGGTCTGTTTGGACTGTCAGGAATTATGTCGTTTAGTCCATCTTCAAGTCTGTCAATGGGGTCATTGGTTTGTTTAAGCGGAGTCTCCTCTAAGTTGTTTTGAGGTATAAAGCTAAGCAGATTGCGAACAAGAGATAAACCATCATCTTCGTTATCTACTGCAAAGTGTGCAACACCCGACTTAGTGCTGTGTACCTCTGCACCACCCAGTTGTTCTTGAGTTACATCTTCTCCAGTAACCGATTTTACTACTTTCGGACCTGTAAGGAACATGTATGATGTACCTCTAGTCATGATGGTAAAGTCGGTAAGGGCAGGAGAATAAACAGAACCTCCAGCACATGGACCGAAAATTCCTGAAATTTGAGGAACTACACCCGATGCAAGAATATTGCGTTGGAAAATTTCGGCATAACCTGCCAAAGAGTTTACTCCTTCTTGAATTCTAGCACCTCCCGAGTCGTTGATTCCAATAACAGGAGCACCCATCTTCATGGCTTGATCCATCACCTTGCAAATCTTTAGAGCAAGAGTTTCGGACAGAGATCCACCAAACACAGTAAAGTCTTGTGCAAAGATATAAACCAAACGTCCATCGATAGTTCCGTATCCAGTTACAACACCATCGCCCAAGAATTTCTTTTTGTCCATTCCAAAATTAGTGGAGCGATGCTCAACAAACATATCAAATTCCTCGAAGCTTCCTTCGTCTAAGAGAATATCGATACGCTCTCTAGCTGTGTATTTTCCTTTTTGGTGTTGCTTTTCAATTCTTTTTTCACCACCACCCATTCTAGCTTTTTCGCGTAGTTGAATTAGGTGTTTAATTTTTTCGAGTTGCTTGCTCATATAAATCTTTTTATTACAGTTTAATTGTTAATCTTTTTTATGACGATAGTAGAATGTTATTCCTCTGGATGTTCGCAAAGCTCTGTAAGCACGCGTCCAGTTGACCTTGGGTGCAAAAATGCAATATTTAGTCCTTCAGCGCCTTTTCGGGGTTCTTTGTCAATTAGTTGAACTCCTTTTTCTTCTGCTTTTTTTAGTGCAGCTTTCACGCTCTTTGTGGCATAAGCAATGTGGTGAACACCTTCGCCTCGGTTTTCAATAAACTTGGCAATTGTGCTATCTTCACTTGTAGGTTCTAATAGTTCAATTTTGGTTTGTCCGACCTTGAAAAAAGCTGTTTTCACTTTTTGATCTTCTACAGTTTCGATGTTGTAGCATTTCAATCCAAGAATGTCTTCGTAGTAAGGTAGTTGCTCTTCAATGTTTCGTACTGCAATACCTATGTGTTCGATATGCGTAATATCCATATAGTTATTTATTTAAGTTGTTATATAAATTCGTTTTTATTTCACTAGTGTTCATCTAAAAAAGATGAGCAATTTCACTTCGCTCAATTTAGTTGTTCTATGTTTCAAAAGCAAGCTCTATTCATCATACCCATGTAGGTGCTTAAATAGAGAGCACTTTTAATATTTTGACTAAATCAGGATTGATTGGTTTTTCTTTTTTGATTGCTCTTGAGAACGGAATATAAACTATCTCTTCGTTTCTCACGCCAATCATTATATTTCGCTGGCTTTCCAATAGTGCTTGAATAGCTGCATAACCCATACGGCTAGCCCATATACGGTCTTGTGCAGTGGGCGAGCCTCCTCTTTGCAAGTGACCTAGTATTGATACTCTTACATCGTATTGAGGATATTTTTCTTTTACTCTTTCGGCTAGTTTTAGTGCTCCGCCTGTAATTTCGCTTTCGGCAACCAACACAAGGCTACTGTTTTTAGTTTTCCTGAAGCCTTGAGAAATCAATTCGTGCAATTGGTCTTTCTCTACACTTATTTCGGGAATGATAGCTGCTTCAGCACCAGCTGCAATTGCACTGTTTAGTGCCAAAGCACCACAGTTGCGCCCCATTGCTTCAATAAAGAACAGTCTTTCGTGCGAACTGGCTGTGTCGCGTATTTTATCCACCGCTTCAACAATAGTGTTTAGGGCTGTATTGTATCCAATAGTTACATCAGTCCCATTTAGGTCGTTGTCGATTGTTGCTGGAATCCCAACAACAGATATATCCTTGTATTCTTGAGCAAAAACCGAGGCTCCTGTGTGTGTGCCGTCTCCACCAATTACTATAAGTGCATCTATGTTGTGTTTAAGCAGGTTTTCGTAGGCTGTTTTACGTCCTTCGGCATCAACAAACTCTTCGCATCGTGCCGATTTTAGAATTGTTCCACCACGTTGTATGATGTTACTCACACTATTAGTTTTGAATGGAACAATATCGCCCGTAACTAATCCTTTGTATCCTCTGTAGATTCCTTTTACCTCAATATTGTAATAAATGGCTGTTCGAGTAACAGCCCTTATGGCTGCATTCATACCCGGTGCATCTCCTCCAGATGTGAGAATACCTATACATTTGATAGATTGGTACATATATGATTTTATATTTGTCGTTCAAAAAAATAAATTTGAACTGCAAAGATAAAAAAATAAACTGACAAAGATTGATAACAACTTTTAAAATGTATCCGGATTGTCTAAGTGTAAGTTAGGTTTAGAAGATTTGATGATTTTCTCCACCTCTTCCATTTGCCATTTTGGGGTAGATGTTGCGCCGCAAATCCCCACGCTCATGTTTTCTTTTATCAAAGTTGTATCTACTTCCTTTGGATTAGCTATAAAGTGGGAGTTGGGATTGTTCTTTTTGCACTCGGCAAAAAGGACTTTTCCGTTTGAGCTTTTTTTACCTGCAACAAAGAATATAATGTCGTGTTTTTGTGCAAATTCTCTCAAGTTAGGAACACGATTTGAGACTTGCCTGCAAATAGTGTCGTAAGATTTAAATTGAGCATCGCCTTGCATCCTACTTTTAATTATTTCGGTTATCTCTCTAAAACCGTCGAGTCGTTTTGTTGTTTGCGAAAACAGGTGGATGTCTTTTGTGAAGTCTAGCTTGTTCAAGTCGTTTTTGCTTTCAATTACAATAGCTTTGTTTTGAGTTTGGCCTACCAGTCCCACCACTTCGGCATGCCCTACTTTTCCGTATATCACTGTTTGCGCATCTTCTGTTGACTCGTCTTCTTTTCTCTTTATTTTTTTCTGCAACGTAAGCACCACAGGACACGATGCATCTATCAACTCTATGTTGTTTTGCTTAGCTATTTCGTAAGTGCTGGGTGGCTCTCCATGTGCACGCAGTAGTACACGTGCATTTTTTAGTTGCTTAAACTCTTCTAGGTCTATTGTTATTAAGCCTAGTTTTTTCAACCGCTCC
Organism: uncultured Dysgonomonadaceae bacterium; assembly: GCA_964620895.1. Classification (GTDB taxonomy): domain Bacteria; phylum Bacteroidota; class Bacteroidia; order Bacteroidales; family Dysgonomonadaceae; genus UBA2632. The sequence continues at coordinate 22,644 of CAZUHZ010000004.1, forward strand.
ACTTCCAACGCATTATGCACTATATCGCCAAGGCAATAGAGAGTTTCCCCTTTTTTTAATTCTCTTTCTGCAGTCTCTATTGCTCTTGTTACACCAAAGCAATATCCCGATTTTTTATCTATCTCTACTTTAGTCATTTATTTCTTCTATTGTTTGGTGGTACATATCCACAGCCCATTGCAATTGTTGCTCAATGTTAATTGAGGAGTTGTCTAGTTCAATTGCATCGTCAGCTTTGCGCAGAGGACTCTCAGCTCTGTTTCTATCGTGGTGGTCGCGATATTTTATATTCTCTAGCACCTCTTCGTAAGTGGTGTCATTGTTTCCTCTCATGCGCAACTCATCCATCCTGCGTTTGGCTCTTAGTTCGGGCGATGCAGTTACAAATATTTTCAACTCAGCATCGGGGAATACAACTGTGCCAATATCTCGACCATCCATCACCACACCCTTGTTGAGGCTCATTGCTTGTTGTTGCTTCACCATCTCTTTGCGCACAAAGCCGATAGCACTCACTGGGCTTACAAGAGATGATACTTCCATGCCGCGAATCTCCGCCTCTACGTTTTGTCCGTTGAGGTAGGTGTCGGGCTTGCCAGTTTCGGAGTTTAGTTTAAACTCTATGTGTATGTTGGGTAGTTGCTCACGCAGTTTTTCCTCGTCTATTTTTTTATCATCATTTATTAGCTGGTTTTGCAGACAATAGAGGGTTACTGCTCTATACATTGCACCGCTGTCAATATATATATAGCCAATAATTTTTGCCAAATCTTTCGCCATTGTGCTTTTGCCACTTGATGAAACGCCGTCTATGGCGATGTTTATTTTTTTCATTTTTTTCTATTTATCTATTATTGACATAACAAATCAATGTGTTTTAATGTTATGTGGGTTGCTTTTGCAAAGCGTGTGTCTCTTCGCTGGCGCGAGTTTATCAACTCGTGCCTATCACAGGCAAATCTCTCTTTCGCTACGCGACACACGGATTACAAATCCGCGCGAGCTGGGCACTGGTTTGATGTATATTTGAGAAGTGCTGCATCTACGATGCGCTGGATAGCAGTATGTTTGAATAGTTGATCAATGTTGTCTCTGTATCTTCATTTTTTTAAATCGAATCAATTATAGTCTCTTAGAAGCGTTAGCTTATTTTAGCTCCGTTAGGAGCCATGCTGTTTGTAGTAGATGGATAATCCTACCACCAAGAGCTCCTTTAGGTGCGAACTGTTATTCAAGTCATTCAAAAAGAAAAGAGGGAGAACAACAATTAACTTGCACAACCTCCTTTCAAAATTAATCATTTATTCTATTCCAAGCCTCTTAATCTTCCATGAAATTTGGATACATATAGTCCGTAGCTGGCACAAAAGTCTCTTTAATGCACTGTGGCGATACCCAGCGGAGCATATTGGTCTAATAAACAATGCTCCATTTACCCGACTCCATTTGATAATATCTATATAGCTCATCTTTTTCCAGTTCTTTTATGTCGGTGTTAGGGGTGAACAATACATCATCAGCCACAAGAGGTATTCTTACAATAGCATGGCTTTCATTCGGAACTTCCAGTTCTAATGTAGTATTGTCATTTTCAATTTTCATCGAAAGAGAGATATCTCCTTTCACCGTAGAAAAGCTGCAGTTAAGACTGCTTTTACCAAGAAGTTCTGGAAAAACTGTAAACTCTTCAAATCCTGGCTTAGTGGGTATAATTCCAGCCATATTCTTATACAAAACAGACAGTGGACCACCACTCCATGCATGATTTACTGAAGCCTCATACGTCCAAAACTCCCACAAGGTAGAGCAGTCAGGATGATTGACCATATCAGCAAATCGTTTTTTAAATCGTTCCATAGCAAATTGCCCTTCCCCCATTTCAAATAGAGCTTCCATTACGTATTTTTCCATATATGGACTGGCATGTTCTACTTTTTTAAACAGATTGTGGATAGTAGGGTGTTTATCCTTTTCTGCAATTCCTGAAATAACTGCTAAAGCATTCCCTCGATCGTCTGTCTCTTTCTTAAAAGTAGTTGAGCGATATCCATCTGGAGTCCAGAAAACTGAATTTACCCGATTTTTAATTGCTGTCATCTTCCTTTCTATCTCAGTGGCTTCATCTGTTTTTCCAAGATAGTTTGCCATATATGCTAAATTGTCCAAGCCAATATATACCCAAACATGTTCTAGTAGGTTGCGGTCTATTTGCGTGCCCCAATCTCCCCAAGTCCATCCCCCTTCACGAAACGGAACAGTTCCATCTTCAGCTACTTCCCATAAACTGAGGTATCTTTTAATGTGAGGATATGCCTTCTTCATCAGTTCTATGTCGCCTGTGTACATGATGTAGGTTCCAAATCCATAATTGCCCACCGCAGCCAATATTTGTTGAGGCAATTCATCTTCCCAGTTTCCTGCTGGAATAGGACCAAACATTGTGTTGTCATCTCTTTGCCAGTCGAATAGTTCGTTATACATTTTTCTAGCTAGATTAATTGCTCTATTATCTAATAGATAAAATGACTCTTCTGATAAAATAACACCATCACCCATCCATTGTGCGCGTTCACGGTCGGGGCAGTCGAAATAGGTGTCACGCATATTTACATATAAGGTTCGTTGCGCTTTCTCGAAGTAACGCATTATAAAGTCATCATCGATGGAGAAGGTTCCGTCAAGTTCTGTATCATAGCCAGATTCCATATAGCCCAACTCCAACACCTCAATGCCATCTTCTAAGATAAACACTGTTTTTTCTCCACTCAACCATGGCAAATGCAAGTACTCTTGCTCGCCTTCTTTGGTAATATATTCACCTCTCAATGGAACATCGTTTAATGTATGTAGGTTGTTTGGATTAATATTTATCTTTTTTCCTGCAGGTGCTTTCACTTTCAGGTAGGGGTGATATTGCATGTCGTAAGGCAAGTCTATAGTTATTGTATTGCCCACTATTGTCAAATTGTCAGCCTTCTGCAAGGGGAAGGTTTTAAATAATGGAATGGGACGTTTTACTAAGTTGTTCCAAGGTGCAACTCCTTTTTCTCCTACACTCTTTGCCAGTGTCCAACTTTTATCGTTAAACGATGGTTCAATCCAATTTTTATTAGCCAACCGTGCATCGAACTTCAAGTTAGACTCGGGTAAACGATAATTTCCTTGTGGGTCCCCTGTGGACTGATATGCTTCTGCTGTTGAAATCCTCCATGTGCTATCGGTTGCAAACTGTTCGTTTTCTAATAAAAAACCGAATTGTTTACTGTCTTTATGCGAAAATCCCTCGCGTCCAAAATACCAAACCAATGCTGCAATAGTGTTTTCACCTTTTTGTAAATAGGGAGCAAGGTCTATTTCATCGTAGTAGGTGTCATCTTTATTTGGACCTCTTTTTAATTGTCCCTCAAATATTGCCAGTTCTCCATTAATATACAGCCAATATTTGCTGTCTGCCGCAATTGCTGTTTTCAATTCTGTCGGTTTTTCTTTTAATTTCACCGCTTTTCTAATCTTGAACCACTGATTGGGACTGTGTTTAAATTTAGGATGGGTTATCCATTGGGCTGTTTTTGTTGGTTGAGGGGCACAGCTTAAAAGAGTAAGCGACATTACTAGAAATGTCATTGTCTTAAATAAATTATTTATTTTTCTCATCATATATACTATTGGTATTTAAAATTGGAGTGATAAGGTTTCCTGTAGAGAGAAACCATGAGGGTATTCAAAGATACCATCTTCCTTTCAAAATTAATCATTTATTCTATTCCAAGCCTCTTAATCTTCCATGAAATTTGGATACATATAGTCCGTAGCTGGCACAAAAGTCTCTTTAATGCACTGTGGCGATACCCAGCGGAGCAAGTTGTAGAGAGAGCCTGCCTTATCGTTAGTGCCCGAGCGACGACCACCACCAAATGGTTGTTGGTCAACTACTGCACCAGTTGGCTTATCGTTTATGTAGAAGTTGCCAGCAGTATGAGTCAATCTATTTGTATAGTGCTCTATGTTGTCTCTGCGAGCAGAGAAGATAGCGCCAGTAAGAGCATAGGGCGATGTATTGTCGAGCACGTCAAGTGTCTCTTCAATCTTGTCGTCTTCATATACATATACAGTTAGTACAGGCCCAAATAACTCCTCTTGCATGGTAATGTAGTCGGGCTTTTTAGCTAAAATAACGGTTGGGTGGATAAAGTATCCCACCGACTTGTCATAGTTGCCACCCATTATAACTTCTGCATCGGGCGATGCTTTTGCATCATCAATATATTTAGCCAGTTTGTCGAACGAGTCCTCGTCAATTACAGCATTCACAAAGTTAGAGAAATCCTCTACACCGCCTACTTTTATTTTGCTGAGGTCTGCCTCCATAAGCTTTTTCACCTCAAGCCATAGACTCTCAGGAATGTATGCACGCGATGCTGCCGAACATTTTTGTCCTTGATATTCAAATGATCCGCGAATAAGTGCAGTAGCCACCTGCTTAGCATTGGCTGTTGCATCAGCAAACACATAATCCTTACCACCCGTTTCGCCCACTATGCGTGGATACGATTTGTATTTAGGCACATTCTTAGCAATCTTCTCCCACATACCATCAAACACACGTGTAGAGCCAGTAAAGTGAAGTCCTGCAAAGTTTTCATCGTTCAATACAACTTCAGAAGCATCGGGACCCGATACATATACCAAGTTCATCACCCCATCGGGCAATCCCGCCTCTTGCAATATAGTCATCACAGTGTGTGCAGCATACACAGCAGTTTTAGAAGGTTTCCAAACCACAGTGTTGCCCATCAGAGCAGGTGCACCACCAAGGTTGCCAGCAATAGCTGTAAAGTTGAATGGGGTAAGCGCAAAAATAAATCCTTCCAGCGGACGCCACACCATCCTGTTCCAGATACCGTCCGACGAGTTGGGTTGCATAGCATACAAGTCGTACATGTTTTTCACATTGTAGCGATAAAAGTCTATCAACTCGCCTACTGCATCAATTTCTGATTGGTAAACATTCTTGCCTTGACCCAACATGGTCACTGCATTCAATGTTTGGCGATAGGGACCTGACATCAAATCGGCTGCTTTCAAAAAAATAGCTGCTCTGCTCTCCCAACTCATGCCTTCCCAGGCAGGCTTAGCTTTTAGTGCAGCATCAATAGCCATTTGCACATGCTCTTTGCCACCTTGATGGTAGTGCCCCAGCAGGTGTTGGTGGTTGTGTGGAGGACGTATATCGAGCAACTTGCCCGAGCGTACTTCCTTTCCATCTATTATCATGGGTAGGTCTAAGCCTCCTTTTCTAAGCTCTGCCAGTTTTTCTTTTAGTTCTTGTCTTTCTGCCGAACCAGGTGCGTATGTTTTTAGGGGTTCGTTTTTGATTGGTGGTAATTTAAAGATAGCTTTTGTCATTTGTGTTTGGGTTTTTATGATGCAACTAATTAGATTTCTATTAACAACAAATTTACAAATTTATTTTCAAAAAATGACAAATTGTAGGAGTCTTCTTTTAGATTATTGAGTGGTACGGTTTATAAAAAAATTATTGCGATGAAATCGAGTAATACGCTCATTTCAATATGTTTTAATACAGCAAATTGCTTCGCTTGTGTTATCTTTGTTTTTTTATGTCAATATTATTCAATCAGACAATCACTATTGGCTTTTATGCTCCTCAATGTCTCATTCTGATGGTTACTATTGATGTTTTTTTCTACCCTGCCAGCATGTGCAGCATCATTATCCTTTTAATTTGCCTAATCGGAGTGTGTGTTTTTCGTTTCCAACTACTTTCTATGCAAAGCTATAGGTACAATCTCTCAAAAAGTATTTTTCTATCAAGAAGTAATAATCAGAAGTGCTTAAATAAAAAAATGTATGTGATATTAGTAGTAGTTTTGCAGTAAAAGGAAAAATGTATGTGATAAGAGTCGTGCAATTGCGTAAAATAAATTATTCTATCTCATCTTACACTTCAAATAGTAATCTTAATTACTAAGAATGGATTATTTTTTTCTATCATTTAATTTTAATCATTAATGTGTGAATATCAATTGAAATATCAAAGTTTTAATACTTAAGAATAAAATATCATTTATAAAATTATAATTCTAACTATTAAATCTAGTATATCCTTTTAAATGAAACAATCTTAACTATTAAGATGTTGTTATGAGCCATCAGATTGCATTCATTATTTTAATTTCTGTGTTTTACCTACGAAAAAGTGATAGAATAAAACTTTTTGTCGCATTGCATTGAGTGGAGTGGATAGGTTAAATTATTTATCACCATTGTAGGTGTTTTTTGATATGGATTAAATTATTTTGCACCATCGATTTGATCCGATGGTATGAAATAAAACTTTTTATGTTTTTGTTTACGTAAGAAAATGGAATTAGTTTTGTTTTATGCTCTTTCACTCACTATTTTGGTGCATGCTGTTTTTTTATTGAAATGTTCTCTTACTACTTTAATTTTTCATATTTTTGTAAAAGCCAATTGGTTGATTAATATTAAAGTTTGTATCATGGTTGAACTTAAAAAACTATCGTTGACGAGAATCTTAAAACTGGATCTTCGGTTATTAATAGAGGATATAGTTGAAACATTAGAGATGTTCGATTTAGATGCATTGCGCCTGCAAGCTACATATGAGGTTTTGAAACATCAAGCTGATAAAATGCAGGTAATTGATACTCCTTATGGGAAGCACGATCTATCTGATGAAATAGCAGAACAGCATAAAAAACGTGTCAAGTATGGAGCACTTATCAATATGAAGATAAAAGCATTGGAGAAAGTTGATTGTGATGAAACAGAGCATAAATCCAAAATAGCCAGACGATTGTCCAAAAAACATCTCACTTACTTGGGACAAATGAAGCATCTTGAAGTAACCACAGCAATAGGGATGTTTTTTATGTCTTTGACTAGTGATTCTTGTGTTGAAGAGCGTGAAGCTTTTGCTAGTTTGGGTTTGCAACCTCACCTAGATGAGCTGAAGGAAGCCAATTCCGCCTATCAGGCACTAACTTTGCAAAGAACAAATGATACAAACAATAGACCTCCAACAGGTGACCTTGCTCTAGAGAACGAAACAAAAAAAGTGTTGCGTGGATTTTTCGATCAGCTCTCTTCTTATCAAAAAACTTTTGTTGATATCGATTATGAGCCACTTATCAATACGCTCAATTTCACATTAACAGAGTATTCTAAGATGATTAAAACACGCTTGGCAGCCAATAAAAGAAAGGCGCGCAATAAAAATAAAGGTAAAGATAAAGGTAAAGATAAAGGTAAAGGTAAAGGTAAATAATATACTGTGTTTACGAATACTACTTTTTTGCAAAGCATAGTATTGGCAAGCATAACACTAAAGTATGAAACGCATCTATTATATTTTATTCATTTTGATGTTTATTCCATTTTCTTGTTCTCAAAAGCCCTTGTTGAAAGTTGGATTGGTGGCTGACCCACAGTATGCAGATAAACCAATGGCAGGGTCGAGGCATTACAAAGAGTCGATATGGAAACTAGAGCAGGCTATTGATACTTTCAATTATGAAAAGGTCGATTTTGTGCAAAGCCTCGGGGATATTATTGATGATGGGTGGAGCAACTTCGACTCTATTCTTCCAATTTACAATAAGCTTAGTCCTGATATTGAGAGCTACCATCTTTTAGGCAACCATGACTTTTCTATTGATTCAATTCACATGAGAGGCTTGCTTGATAGGCTATCAATGTCCAATTATTATTACTCCTATTCTAAAAAGGGTTGGAGGTTTATAGTTCTTGATGCTACTGACTATGCATACTTTTCAAACCCATTGCATAATCGTGACGTCAAAAAGATTGATTCATACTATGAAACTACTAAAGGTGAATCGAATAAACAAATATGGAATAGTGCTATAGGCGAAGAACAACAAAG
>CAZUHZ010000005.1:0-28484 GCA_964620895.1 uncultured Dysgonomonadaceae bacterium
TAGGTTTTCAACGTGATGAAAAGCTCCATGTTCTCTGCAGAGTAGGTTTTCAGCGTGATGAAAAGCTCTATGTTCTCTGCAGAGTAGGTTTTCAGCGCGATGAAAAGCTCCATGTTCTCTGCAGAGTAGATTTTCAGCGCGATGAAAAGCTCTATGTTCTTTGCAGAGTAGGTTTTCAACGTTGTGAAAAGCAGGTATGCAGCGTATAAATGTTGGTAAATTGTATGGATAAGTGGGTGTTGTTTTATCTTTCTGGCTTGCAACCTATTATATTATAGCGCATTACAGAATAGGCAGCTTGTGATGCCATGCTATTGCCAAAGTCCCCTCAGCGGATTTAGGGGGCGGAAACAAATGAGATTGACTTTTCAGCGTGGACTCTTACCTATAAATTTTAAAAAACGACACTCATCACGATTGTTGTTTTTTCTATTCCCATATAAATTGAGTATTTTTGCACCACACTCTAAGAAAACATAAAACAATCCGCTCTTAATGGAAAAGCTATTAGACAATCTGAATCCTTCGCAACGTGCTGCAGTAGAGTTTTGCACTGGTCCCTCGCTAGTAATAGCGGGAGCAGGCTCGGGCAAAACTAGGGTGCTTACCTACAAAATTGCCTACTTGCTGAAACAAGGATTGCCCCCTCACTATATATTGGCACTTACATTTACAAACAAGGCTGCACGCGAAATGAAAGAACGTATAGCCGAGGTGGCAGGCAAAAGAGCTGCTCGCGGATTGTGGATGGGTACGTTTCACTCCATCTTTTCGCGCATATTGCGCAACGAGGCAGAGAAGCTGGGCTACACATCAAACTATACAATATTCGACTCGTCGGACTCGAAGAATTTGATAAAAACAATTATCAAAGAGATGAACTTGGACGATAAGATATACCGACCAGGTCCTGTACACGGGGTGATATCGAAAGCCAAGAACAGCTTGATTACTGCCAATGTGTATGCCAACAACGAGGAGCTATTAACTTACGACAAAGCATCGAAACGCCCTCTTATATATGAGATTTACAGACAATATCAGCGACGACTGAAAGCATCTAACAGTATGGATTTCGACGACTTGCTGATGAATACCAACATACTGTTTCGAGACCATCCCGATGTATTGGAGGAGTACAGAAATAGGTTTCAATACATTTTGGTGGACGAGTATCAAGACACCAACTTTTCGCAACACTTGATTGTGAAACAATTGGCTGATGTGCACCAACGTGTATGTGTGGTGGGCGATGATGCACAAAGCATCTATTCGTTTAGAGGAGCGAACATTGACAATATCCTAAAATTCAAATCGAACTACCCCGACACGAAAGTATTTAAACTAGAACAAAACTATCGCTCTACACAAAACATAGTGGCAGCAGCCAACAGTTTGATAAAGAAGAACAGCGAACAGATATTTAAGAATGTTTTCTCTGAACGAAACGAAGGCGAAAAGATTGAGGTGATATCTGCTTTCTCCGATTTTGAAGAGGGCATTATCGTAGCAAACAAGATAGCAACTATGCGTTTGGAGCAACAAGCATCGTATAGCGATTTTGCTATTCTGTACAGAACCAATGCACAGTCGCGCATATTTGAGGGGTCGCTCAGAAAAGTGAACATCCCCTATCGCATCTATGGAGGGTTGTCGTTTTATCAGCGCAAGGAGATAAAAGATATAATCAGCTACTTCAGAATGATTGTCAACCCAAGCGATGAGGTTGCCTTTCATCGTATTATCAATTATCCTACTCGCGGAATTGGTAATGTAACGGTGCGAAAAATAACCGATGCAGCCCACGAACACAATGTAGGCTTATGGGAGGTGATATCGAACCTCGACAGATACAAGCTGAGTATAAATGCTGGCACTACCCGACGGATAGAGAGCTTTAGGGCTATGATTGCTGAGTTTATTGAGCAAAGCACAGAGCTATCAGCCTTTGAGTTAGGCGAGATAGTGATAAAGAAAACAGGTATTGCACAAGAAACCTTCACCGATATGTCGCCAGAAGGAATGAGTCGCACTCAAAACGTACAAGAATTGATAAACGCCATGAGCGAATTTGTAGATATGCGCAAAGAACAGGGCGAAGATGAGATATATCTGGTCGATTTTTTATCGGAGGCTGCACTACTCACTGATCAAGACACAGATAATGAGGAAGGAAACGACAAAGTAACCCTCATGACGGTTCATGCATCCAAAGGCTTAGAGTTTGAGCATGTATTTGTGGTGGGGATGGAAGATGATCTGTTTCCATCAAGTATGACAAAATCTGAAGTAAGAGGATTGGAAGAGGAGCGCCGCCTATTTTATGTTGCCATAACCCGTGCAAAACAAACCTGCATTATCACCTTTGCCAAGAGTAGATTTAAACATGGGAAAACCGAAGCTGCACGACAGAGCCCTTTCTTGAATGATATCGACCCGCAATATCTAAAAACTCAAACTGCAACCTTTGGTGGTGGTATGGGCAGGGAAATAGATGAGTCGGCTGGAGGCTTTTGGGAGTCGATGCGTCAACGAGAACGTCAACGAACGAAACCAACACAACCCACATTCACGCCACGAAGAGAGACTGTTGCACCTATTCGTCCTCATGGCACTAAACCTATCAGCCAAACCTCGAGCAACACAACACTAAGCAATGAAGCAAAAGCACTACAAGAGGGTGATATAATTGAGCACGAAAGATTTGGTAGAGGCGAAGTGATTTCGATTGAAAACCAAGGAAGCGACCGCCGTGCATTTGTGGAATTTGAAACGGCGGGAAGAAAACAATTATTATTGAAGTTTGCGAAGTTTACAATCATATGACCATCAATGAGTGATAGTGACAAACAAGACTTTAACCTTGTTTTAAAGAAGATAATCTTCTTATAAAAGAAGATTTTTTCTCTGTAAACAAACATAAGATTTTCCCACACTCACTTTTGAACTCCGAGAAACAATTGCGGAGTTTTCTTTGTTTCATTTCTTTCTGTTCTTTCTTGAATAGAGAATTAAATTATGTAAATTTGTAAGACTAAAATTACATCTCATGAACGAAAAAGAACTTGCCCCTATTATACTGTTTACCTACAACAGACCATGGCATGCACAACAAGTGTTGGATGCGCTACAAAAAAATGAACTGAGCCAACAAAGCGAACTGTTCATATTTTCTGATGGAGGCACAGATTATGAAGATAAACAGTTGGTTGACAAAACACGTGAAATATTAGACAACACCACTGGATTTAAAAAAGTAACCGTCATTAAACGACCTGTAAACTTTGGACTAGCAGCCAATGTTATCAATGGTGTTTCAACTATTATTGAGAAGTATGGCAAGGTGATTGTATTGGAAGACGATTTGATAACTGCACCCTCCTTTCTTACATTTATGAACAGCGCGTTGAATATGTATGAAGATGTAGATGAAGTAGCACACATTCACTCTTTCTGCTATGCAGGATTGAGTCTGCCCGACACATTTTTTATAAAATGGGTGGGCAGCACTGGATGGGCTACTTGGCGCAACTCGTGGAAACTACTGGAACGCAACGGTGAAAAACTATTGGCTGAGATAAAAGAGAAGAAACTATCCAAAGCTTTCGATTTCAATGGAAAATATCCATACACACGAATGTTGAAAAGACAAGTAGAAGGCAAAAACAATTCATGGGCTATTCGTTGGAATGCCTCTCTGTTTCTGAACAACAAATTATCGCTCAATACAGGTAAAACGCTCATTCACAATATTGGTTTTGATGGAAGTGGCGAAAACAGTGGCTCGCAAGACTTCTACAACATGGGACTGTATGATGGAGATTTGCAACTTGAAAAGCCCGACACGATACAAGAGAGTGTAGAAGCGCGCCGACAGTTTGAGGATTTTTATAAAAAGACCAATTCATTCTGGGCAAAAGTAAAGCGAAGACTTCAACGAATGGCAAAGGGAGACTTTTCATAAAGTCTTTGCTTGTCTTTGTCCCTTTCTTATCAAAGACTCAAAAGCAAAAAGTTTACTGGCAGACACTAAATAGGTAGAAAGATAGCAATATGAATGTTTTAATCATAAGCACACACGACCAACAAGGTGGAGCTGCTATTGCAGCTTACAGACTATTGGAAGCATTAAACAAAAATGGTGTTGCTGCAAGCATGTTGACAATTGACAAGAAATCTGACAACATCAATGTATTTGAGGTGGGAAACAACTTGCTGAACAGAGGGCGCTTTGTAGCAGAGAGAGTCACAATATTCATCCGAAATGGATTCTCTAAAAAAAACCTCTTCGATATATCTATTGCCAACACGGATGTATCGATAACCAATCATCCAGCGTTTAAAAAGGCTGACGTTGTCCATCTACACTGGATAAACCAAGGAATGCTCTCGGTAAGAGAGATTGGAAAGATAGTAGCAAGTGGCAAGAAGATAGTTTGGACAATGCACGATATGTGGCCCTTCACAGGCATTTGCCATCATGCAAGAGAATGCACCCATTTTGAAACAGGCTGTGGATTGTGCCCTTATCTCAACAATCCTTCTAAACACGACATCTCCTACTCCACCTTCTTGCGAAAACAGGCTGCCTACTCGCTTGGCAACATTCATTTTGTTGCTTGCAGCAATTGGTTGAAAGAGTTAGCCGTGAAAAGCAAACTTACAAACGACCACAAAGTGAGCACAATAGCCAATCCTATCGATACAGAAGTATATACTCCGAAAGATAAAGTGGCGGTGAGAAAGTTGATGAACCTTCCTCTCGATAAGAAGATTATCTTGTTTGCTGCTGCTAAAGTATCCGACAAAAGAAAAGGAATAGATTATTTAATTGAGGCTTCCAATATTATAGCACAACAAAAGGACAATAATTATATGTTTCTTATTGCTGGTGAAAATAGTGAAGAGATTACTGAAAAATTAAACCTACCCGCAGTCACCGTTGGTTATGTAGCTTCAGCTGATATGCAAGATTTGTACAATGCAGCAGACTTATTTGTAACCCCCTCTTTACAAGAAAACTTGCCGAACACCATAATGGAGTCGATGGCTTGCGGCACTCCCTGCGTTGGATTCAATATTGGAGGCATCCCCGAAATGATCGACCACAGACAGAATGGATATGTAGCCACTTATAAAGATGTGCAAGATTTAGCCCACGGGCTGATGTGGGTGCTAAAAGAGACAGCAGAGCCACTCTCAGAAAACGCTCGCAACAATGCTATCACACACTACTCAGAAGCTACCATTGCAAAAAAATACATAGATATTTATAATATAAAGTGATTTGTCATGAATCTATTTACTGTAATAACTGTAACATACAATGCTGAAGACACTTTACTAAGAACACTCAAGAGTGTGCAAGAGCAGACTTATCAAAACATTGAGCATATAATAGTGGATGGCAACTCTACTGACAAAACAGTGGAGTTGATAAAACTACACGCCACGGAAAGCACCCGATGGATAAGTGAAAACGACGAGGGTATATACGATGCTATGAACAAAGCCACAGCAATAGCAAAAGGGCAGTATATTTGCTACCTAAATGCGGGTGATGCATTTTATGAAAAGGTGACAGTTGAGAAGTTAATTTCTACTTCACAACAATACCACCATCCCGATATATTGTATGGCGAAACGGTGATTGTGGACAATGAAGGTGTTTTTTTGCACAATCGCCGATTGAAAGCTCCCGACAGATTGCATTGGAAGAGCTTTAAGCAGGGAATGCTGGTGTGTCATCAAGCATTTATCATCAAGCGAAGCCTTTTTGAGCCGTATAATCTGACCTATCGTTACTCATCGGATGTAGATTGGTGCATCAGAATGATGAAGAAGAGCAAATCGATTGTGAATACGAACGAAGTGTTGATAAGATATCTCAACGAGGGTGTCACAACAACCAATCGAAAAGCTTCGCTTAAGGAGCGCTTCCACATAATGACAAAGCAATATGGTAGCATATCAACTATCTTGTATCATGCATGGTTTGTGGTGAGAGCGATAATAAACCCCGAAAAGAAATAGAGAAAAAAACAATGATAAAGAGAAGAAAACTAAAAGTAGAAGAGCTGAATAGGATAGATATTGAAGCCTTTAAAAAGGCTAAGAAGATAGGATTAACAGTTGTGTTAGACAACATCAGAAGCCTCAACAATATTGGGTCGGTATTCAGAACAAGCGATGCTTTTAGAGTAGATGAAATACTGCTATGTGGCATTACTGCTACACCACCCCATATCGACATCCACAAAACTGCATTGGGTGCAGAAGATTCTATGGCGTGGCGACATTTCGATGAGACAATCGATGCTGTGAATGAGCTAAAAAAAGCAGGTTACACAGTCTTCTCCATCGAGCAAGCCGAGAATAGCACATCGCTTTCGGATTTATCATTAGATATGAATAAAAAATATGCCATAGTATTGGGTCACGAAGTGCACGGAGTGCAACAATCGGTAATCGATGCATCGCATGGTTGCATAGAGATACCACAGTATGGTACAAAGCACTCGCTCAATATTGCTGTGGCAACAGGTATCGTTGTTTGGGAGTTTTATAGTCAGTTGAATAGGGATATTGAGGGGTAATTAAATTAAAAAGCGCAGACAATATTTGCTAGAGAACTTTCTATCTTTGATAAGAAAAGGGTAAAGAAAACACTTCGACTCCGCTCAGTGACCATACTTTCGAGGTTTTTGAATTGCATTCACCCTTAGCCAAACTAAGGAGTTTACTTTAATGAATGACTTCCTTCTTAATTAAAACTGTAAAACGAGAGTAACGCAATATTTGGAGTTTTATCTCAATCCTCAAACTGCCTCAACTCCACCTCATCCCCATCAAACACAGCATAAGAAAAATAGCTCATCCAATCGCCCAATATTACAATATTGGAATCTTCCTTTAATGGAAGATTGAGCATAATGTGCCGATGCCCAAAGATAAAGTAATTAATTTCAGGAGAGTCCTCTAACGTCTCTTTAGCAAACTTTACAAGGTGCTCTTTCTCTTCGCCCATATAAGGTGCAATTTCTCCTGTCACCCTACTATAGTTCGACCACTTGCGTGCAAAAGCCATTGTCCATCGGGGATGTATGGCTGCATAAAGAAAACGGAGAAACTGGTTGTGATATATCTTACGAACAAACTTAAATGACCACGACTCATCTCCCAATCCATCGCCATGAGCCAAGAAAAACACTTTTCCATCAATCGTTTTCACCAAAGGCTTTTTCTTTATAATCAACCCACACTCAGTAGATAGGTAGTCTGTCAACCAAATGTCGTGATTGCCTATAAAAAAATAGATGGGGATACCTGCATCTGTCAACTCTGATAATTTTCCCAAAACACGCGTAAAACCTCTTGGAACAACATTTTTGTATTCAAACCAATAATCGAAAATATCACCCAACAGGTAAATCTCTTTCGCATCATTTTTCACAGAATCAAACCATCGACAGAGTTTACGCTCTACATCGATGGTGTTGTCATGCGAAACAGACCCCAGATGAGCATCTGACAAAAAATATGTTTTGTTTCTCAAACTTTGTTTATTATAAGAAGATTATGTTTGTTGATGTCGCTACAACAATCCTAATTCGAGCAAAGCCTCTTCACTCATCATTGACCTATCCCATGGCGGATCGAAGACTAGCTCGATAAACACCTCATTGACAGCCTCTACAGCTTCCACTTTCATTTGCACATCACTCATTATAAAGTCAACCGCAGGACAATTGGGAGATGTTAGTGTCATCTCTATAGTAACATCGTTGTTGTCGTGCACATCAACATCGTAAATCAATCCTAAGTCGTAGATATTTACAGGTATCTCCGGATCGTAAACAGTGCGTAGCATCACAACTATCTCATCTTGTATATCTTGTATATCTTGTATATTAGTGCTCATATCTTTATTGTTTAACTGTTTTATATCTAACCCCGAAGTAATCTATTTTGTTTAAAACTACATCATATTTTCGTCAGCAAAACTGTAATATCTATCTCCACACAAAATTAAATGGTCGAGCAAACTTATATCCATTATTTTAGCTGCCTCTTTCAATTTTGCTGTAATTCTTATATCCTGTTCGCTTGGCATACAATTGTTAGTTGGATGATTGTGTGCCAATATAATGCCTGATGCGTACCGATTGAGCGCTTCACGCAATATCAAGCGTACATCGAGTACTGTTGAGCTTATTCCCCCTTCACTTACCCGCATTGTGCTCTCCACCCTGTTCGATCTGTTGAGAAACAATGCCCAAATCTCTTCATGATTCAAATCGCTCAAACGAGGATACAAAACCTGATAAGCATCACGCGAAGAGGTTATTTTTTTTATCTCCTTTGCTCCAGTGTTTTTACGTCTTCGTCCAAGTTCAAGTGCAGCAACAATAGAAATTGCCTTTGCTGGACCAATCCCCTTAAACTGTGTCAAGTCGCTAACATTATAGCGTGCCAGCTTATTCAAATCGTTTTCGGCTTCAGCAAGTATCTCCTTACATACATCTACTGCCGATTTCTCTCTGGTGCCAGAGCCAATAAGAATTGCCAACAACTCGGAGTCGGACAAAGCCAAAGCTCCTTTCAACATAAGTTTTTCGCGCGGTCTGTCTTCTAAAGCCCACTCCTTAACAGAGACATAGCTTGATTCGGGTTTTGATGCATAAGGTTTTGACATAGCTTTACTTCTTAAATAAAAACAATATATCTACAAAGATAAAACAAAAAGGAACATCTTAAAATAAGATGCTCCTTTTTGTTAAATTATATTGCTTTTTGCTTCTTAGCTACTCCTATTTTGCACGCTCAACGTAAGTGCCTGTACGCGTATCTATTTTTATCTTCTCACCAGTATCAATAAAGAGAGGAACGCGCACTTCTGCTCCAGTTTCAACAGTAGCAGGCTTCAATGCACTTGTAGCAGTGTCGCCTCTTAAGCCAGGTTCTGTGTAGGTAACCTCCAACACTACATGAGTTGGCATTTCGGCAGTCAAGACAGCCTCTGTGTCTGAATGAACTTGCACTTCTACAATATCGCCATCTTTCAAATACTGCACACCCTCAATTTGCTCTCCTGGGATAGAAATTTGCTCGAATGTTTCGGTATTCATAAAATTGTACCCCATATCATCTTTATATAAAAACTGATATGAACGACGCTCAATACGCACCTCCTCTATTCTAACTCCTGAGTTAAAAGTTTTATCGAGAACCCTTCCGGTTTCTACGTTTTTTAGTTTGGTGCGAACAAAAGCTGCACCTTTTCCTGGTTTAACATGAAGGAATTCTACAATAAAGAAGTATTGACCATCTAACTCAATACACATTCCATTTCTAATATCAGCTGTTGTTGCCATAATTAATTGTTTTAGTTTTGTACAAAAATAATTAATAACTTCCAATCTGCCAAACATGCTTTGCATTACACACTATTACTTGTCTATTATTGTATCAATTATGAGCTAGTATAAAGCACTAAAGAGCATAGAGAATTAATAATGTGAGTAAAATTTTGTATATTTGTTAGACATACAGTCTAATAATAATTTAAACATAAAAATAACATGAAAAAGAAAATAGTAGTACTTACAGGAGCAGGCATGAGCGCCGAGAGTGGAATTGCAACCTTTAGAGATACCGATGGACTGTGGGAGAATCACCGCGTTGAAGATGTGGCTTCACCTCAAGGTTTTAGGGTAAACCCTAAATTGGTTCTCGACTTTTACAACTCAAGACGCAAAGAACTGCTACATGTAAAGCCCAACGAAGGACATGTCGGTCTTGCTGAATTAGAAAAAGAGTATGATGTGACAATAGTTACTCAAAATGTGGACAACCTACACGAAAGGGCAGGAAGCTCTGATGTAGTGCACCTACATGGCGAGTTGATGAAATCGCGCTCATCACGCGACCCCTCAGTTATTTATGAAATGGATGAAGACAACATTGAAATAAATATAGGTGATATGTGTGAGCTGGGCACTCAACTACGCCCCGATATTGTTTGGTTTGGCGAGGCAGTGCCGATGATTGAAACCGCAGCTAAGCTTGTTCAAAAAGCTGACATTGTAGTTATTATTGGCACTTCGCTCAATGTTTATCCGGCAGCAGGATTGGTTGACTATGCCAAACCCGATACTCCAATCTATTTGATAGATCCAAAAGATGTGAGAGGAGGCAGACGCAATATCCACTTCATCCAAAAAGGTGCTTCTGAAGGTGTAAAAGAACTAACAGAGATACTTATGAAGGGATAATACAATTATCCGCCATTCAATATTTTTCGAAAACAAAAACAGTTGCATTAACTATATAAAACGGCTCACTTTATTATCTTTGTACATTGAAATAATAAAACGAGCTTAATATAAACAGCAAACCGTGAATATTTAAAAAGAAGTTACTCACTTTAAACAGTTTGCAGCATATTGTTATTGCAAAAAAACAAATAAAACTATCTACCTTCTATGGCAAAGCCAATCGCTGACACCCCTTTGATGAGACAATACAGTAAGATTAAGAAAGAGCATCCCGATGCCATTCTACTTTTTCGTGTAGGCGATTTTTATGAAACATTTTCAGAAGACGCCATTACCGCATCAGAAATCTTGGGGATTACACTGACGCGTAGAGCCAATGGTGCTGCTCAATATGTAGAGCTGGCAGGATTTCCACATCATGCCCTCGACACCTATCTCCCCAAATTGGTGCGTGCAGGAAAGCGTGTTGCTATTTGCGATCAACTTGAGGATCCAAAGAAAACTAAAAAGCTTGTAAAACGAGGCATCACCGAGCTAGTTACTCCAGGAGTGTCTATCAATGATAATATACTCAATCACAAAGAAAACAATTTCTTATGCGCCATACACTTTTCTAAAAACATGTGTGGAATATCGCTCTTAGATATTTCAACTGGCGAGTTTCTGACAAGTGAAGGTGTGGTAAACGATATTGACAAGCTACTCTCAAGCTTCTCACCTAAAGAAATATTAATTGAACGAGGGAAGAGAAAAGAGTTTGAAGAAAAATTTGGACAACATTACTTCCTCTTCGAGTTGGACGATTGGGTGTTTACCGAACAAACAGCCAACGATAGACTTCTCAAACATTTCGAAACCAAAAACCTAAAGGGGTTTGGTGTAGCACACCTTCCATTGGGGATAGTAGCTTCGGGAACTATTTTGCATTATCTTGATGTTACTCATCACACACAAATAGATCATATTGTTTCAATCAATCGGATTGAGGAAGATAGGTATGTGCGCATCGATAGGTTCACAGCCCGCAGTCTTGAGCTTATCTCCACCATGAATGAAGATGGCAAAAGTCTGCTCAATATTATGGACAAAACCATTTCGCCCATGGGTTCGCGCATGATGCGCCGGTGGTTGATGTTTCCTTTGAAAGATATTTTACCAATTCAAAAGAGACTCGATGTGGTAGAAAACTTCTTTCGAGAAACCGAGCTAAAAACATTGGTGCAATCACACATTGCTCAAATTGGCGATTTGGAGCGAATAATATCGAAAGCAGCTGTAAGACGCATTTCGCCACGCGAAGTGGCAGCTATTAAAACTGCACTCACAGCCATTGAGCCACTCAGAGATGCTTTTCTTGCATCGAGCAACAAAAGCTTGCAAGAGATGGGCGAAAAGCTCAATCCCTGTCCACTTATAAGAGACCGCATCGAAAAAGAACTCATGCCCGACCCGCCTGCTCTTACCAATAAGGGTGGATTTATCAATAAAGGTGTAAATATAGAACTTGACGATCTGCGCGACATTGCCCACTCGGGCAAAGACCGCCTCCTGCAAATGCAACAACGAGAGGTAGATAAAACAGGTATAACATCTCTCAAGATTGGCTTCAACAATGTGTTTGGCTACTACATTGAGGTGCGACATACTCACAAAGATAAAGTTCCAGAAGACTGGATTAGAAAACAGACCTTGGTGAGTGCCGAAAGATATATTACAGAGGAGCTAAAAGAGTATGAAGAGAAAATTCTTGGTGCCGAAGAAAAGATATATTCACTCGAGATAGAGATTTTCAACTCGCTTGTCGAAAGCTTAATAGAGTATATACCCACCATTCAAATAAATGCAAATATAATAGCACGGTGCGACTGCTTGTACTCTTTCTCAAAAATAGCCCAAGACAACAACTATATTCGCCCCGAAATAAACACATCGCTCGCTCTTGACATTAAAAACGGTCGTCATCCAGTAATTGAGACACAACTACCACCCGACGACCCCTTTATTGCAAATGATGTGTATCTCGACAATGATAGCCAGCAGATTATAATTATTACAGGACCCAACATGTCGGGCAAGTCGGCACTGCTCCGCCAAACGGCTCTTATAACCATTATGGCACAAATAGGAAGCTTTGTTCCTGCCGAATCGGCAAAAATTGGGCTGGTTGACAAGATATTTACAAGGGTTGGAGCTTCAGACAATATCTCGTTGGGCGAATCTACCTTTATGGTGGAAATGAACGAGGCTTCTAATATAATGAACAATATATCGGAGCGCAGTCTCATTCTCTTTGATGAATTGGGGCGTGGAACAAGCACCTACGATGGTATATCCATTGCTTGGTCTATTGTTGAGTTCATACACGAAAACCCAAAGGCACGCGCCAAGACACTCTTTGCTACTCACTATCATGAGTTAAACGAGATGGAAAAATCGTTTAAGCGCATCAAGAACTTCAATGTTGCCGTGAAAGAAATTGACAATAAAATTATCTTCATCCGAAAACTTGTACCAGGAGGCAGCGAGCACAGCTTTGGTATTCATGTAGCAAAAATGGCTGGCATGCCACCAAGCATCACTCAGCGTGCAGAGTCGATATTGAGTGAAATGGAGCAACACAACAGGAAAGAGGGTATTGGCAAGCCCCTCACCGATATTGTAGAGAAGAGAGAAGGCTTTCAGTTAAGTTTTTTCCAGCTCGACGACCCAATTTTAAGTCAAGTGAGAGACGAGATAATAAACTTGGATGTAAACAACCTTACCCCCGTGGATGCATTGAACAAGCTAAATGAAATAAAGAAAATAATAAAAGGAAAATAAATAGAAGAAACACCTGTTTTTTTAATACTTGTGAATAGATATGATTTACAGCGAAAATACTATAGACAAAACGCACAAACGAGGCACCATTGAAGTTGTTTGTGGATCGATGTTTTCGGGAAAGACCGAAGAGCTTTTGCGCCGTTTGAAAAGAGCTAAAATAGCCAAACAGAAAGTTGAAATATTCAAACCGAAAATAGATGTACGATACTCTGACAGCGAAGTTGTATCGCACGACAAAAATTCAATCCAATCTACACCAGTAGAACACTCTAGCAACATTATGTTACTATCGTCGGAGGTGGAAGTGGTGGGTATTGACGAAGCTCAGTTTTTTGATTTAGGCTTAGTAAATGTATGCCAACAGTTAGCCGATCAAGGAGTAAGGGTGATTGTAGCTGGTTTGGACATGGACTTCAAGCGAGTGCCCTTTGGTCCTGTGCCAGGATTGTGTGCAATAGCCGACGATGTAACAAAAGTGCATGCTATTTGTGTGGTGTGTGGTTGTCTAGCAAACTACTCTCACAGAATTGTTGCTGGCGAAAAACAAGTGATGCTTGGAGAACTAGAAGAGTACAAACCTTTATGCAGGGAGTGCTATTTGAAAGAGACAGTTAAATAGTCTTTGCCCTTTTCTTATCAAAGACTTAAAAACAAGGTGTTTTCTTGCAGGCACTAAATAGGTTCGAGAGGGATAAAAAAGTGAAAATCAAACCCTAGACCTACAAAACGAGAAGCATGACATGAAGTTCAAACCTGCTCTGTAAGATTCGGCAAGCACAACATAAAACTCGAAACTACTAGGAATAATTTGGCAAGCATGGAATAAAACTAAAATCTCAAAGCGTAGAAATCAGAAAGCTAGATGAAACTTGAATCCACTCTCACAAAAATAAAAACAAAGAGATAAAAGTGGAATCGCCTCTCGTGGAAATGAGTTTTATTCCATAAAACAAAATCTACGACAAGCGAAATAAAAACAAGGAGATGAATGCTTTAGAAACGAACTATTTTCGATGCTAACCCTGATTGACACCTAAAAAAACAAATAACAACAAGACACAAAAAAAGCAACTCATTTTTTTATGAATTGCTTTTCTTTTTTGTCTTGTTCGTAAGGCATTATTTTCTAATACCCAATTCCTTAATGATAGCACGATATCTGTTGATATCCTTATCTATAAGATAGTCAAGCAAACGACGACGTTTACCTACTAAAATCTTTAACGAACGCTCTGTGTTATAATCTTTGTGATTTGACTTCAAATGTTCTGTCAAATGCCTAATACGGTATGAAAACAATGCTATCTGCGCTTCAGGTGAGCCAGTATCAGTGTTAGACGTTCCGTATTTAGCGAAGATTTCTTGCTTTTTTGCTGAGTCTAAATACATAAAATTTTAAATTTTAATTGTCAATCGGGTGCAAAGGTAATATATCTTTTCGAGATGAGAAACTATATTGCAAAAAAGATTATTCTCTTCGTAGCAATTTATCACTCAAACGTTTTATGGCATTCGTTATTTCCTTGTCAGGTTCGATTACTGTATAATCGCCCCAAAAATCTACGTCTTGAAAATACTCTACCTTTTCTGCAATTACATCAGTAGAGCGAATACGCTCGCTTCGAGGAAATCTTTGTACATTATCTTCATATCTATCAGTTATAGCCACTTCAGATAATAAAGTATAACTTGTTGCAAAAAGACCGAAAAACCTGCGCTTCCATCTCACTTTGAAGGTCACTTCTGTATTGCTATAATTGAAATACCATTTGCCATTCTGCTCTACATAATCAACCACATACTTGGCACTTTCAGCAGTAATGCGCATCGTTCTAGGTTTTTTCTTTATGAATATCGAAGCTGCATCTTTTCTGCCCTCTACATTCATATTAAACTCCATCCGCTTAAATGCCAACGACTCCACATCTAAGTATATTTTTCCTCTAAACAAAATATCATCGTAGTTTACATTTTGAAAGAAATCTATTAGATAATGAGGCTTATCATCCATCGTTGCCAAACCTTCTATATTAAAAGTATATCCCTCGCCCTCTTTACCAAACACAATTTCGGGGTGTTTGGCAATGTCGAGCATCAGAGAATTGCTGATACCTCCCTGAAATTTCATCAGCACAGTATCTCTGGGGGAAATATCTGTAGCTTTCCGACCAATATATATTTTAGCCTCGTCATTTCTAAATGATTTGTACGAAGCTTTGTACACATCGAGCACAGCTTCGACCAAAGATATATATTTAGACCCTTTTTTAATGGCTTCTCTATAGAAAGCAACCATCATATTGGGGTCGCTGTCGTAGTTTTTGGTCACCGAGCGCAATGCCTCTTTTACCAACTCTGTACCATCGCCCGACAAAACTTCCACTTCGCTCAATTGGATTGAAGCCAAGCTCATCCTTAGCACATTGTCATCTTTATCGATAAGAATAATCACGGGTATGGCAATGTTGTTATATCCTAAGTGCTGAACTTTTAATTGATAGTTCTTGGCAGAAACAGGTATTCGCAATGAAAAGAAACCATCTTGATTGGTGACAGTAGAAATATTGGTGTTATTGATAGTCACACTGGCGTATTCTAAGGCAACTCCAGAATCATCGGCAATAACCCTTCCTCTAATTGGAATAGTAGCTTCTGTAGCTTGCTGTGCAAAACCCATTGGAGTTTGAAACAGAAGAAACGAACAGGCAATAATAAAAAGGACGCTTATTTTTTTCATTATTATATGGTGTGTAAGTTTAAAATTCAGTTTACTGACATTATAACAAATCAGACTATTGTTATGTTTATAACGCAATAGAATGGTGATGTGAGAGCAAAAGAGATATAACTAAACACCACAGTGTAGCTATAATTGATAGATTATATGAAAAGTAGTAACCTTTATAGACTTAAATGCTTAAATTTGTATGATAAATAAGCAAAACTACAATGACATATAAATATGACTTCCTTGTAATTGGTTCAGGCATTGCTGGTATGAGCTTTGCTCTTAAAGTGGCAGCTCATGGCAAAGTAGCCATTATTACAAAAAACCTACTGGAAGATACAAACACCTTTCATGCTCAAGGTGGCGTTGCCACTGTGAGCCAGGCACTGGACAATTTCGACAAACACATTTCGGATACCTGCATTGCTGGTGCTGGATTATGCAACCGTGAGGTGGTTGAAAAAGTTGTAAGCGAAGCACCTCAACAAATAGAGGAGCTAATAACTTGGGGTGTAAATTTTGACAGAAACGAAAAAGGAGACTTCGATTTGCACAAAGAAGGTGGACACTCCGAATCGCGCATTCTTCATCACAAAGACAGCACAGGAGCTGAAATTCAAACCAGCTTAATCGCTGCTGTGAAAAAGCACCCTAATATAGACGTTTTTGATTATCACTTTGCTATCGAAATTCTCACCCAACATCATCTGGGAGAAGTTGTCACTCGCAATACACCCAATATTGAGTGTTACGGAGCATTTGTATTGAATCAGAAAACAAACCAGATAGAAAAATTCCTGTCGCGTGTAACAATGATGGCAACAGGAGGCATCGGCTCTATTTATCAAACCACTACCAATCCATTGGTTGCCACTGGCGATGGTATAGCTATGGTGGCTCGCGCAAAAGGAAAAATAAAAGATATGGAGTTTGTGCAGTTTCACCCAACAGCCTTTTTCCATCCACACGAACGCCCATCATTTCTCATAACCGAAGCCCTGCGAGGATATGGGGGGATACTTAGAACTATGGATGGAGAAGACTTTATGATAAGATACGACGAGCGTGAATCGCTTGCTCCGCGCGATATTGTGGCGCGTGCTATCGACACGGAGATGAAGAATCGTGGCGACGACCATGTCTATCTCGACATTACCCATAAGGATGCTGAAGAAACAAAAAATAGTTTCCCCGCTATCTATAAAAAATGCTTGTCGCATGGCATTGATATTACAAAAGATTACATTCCTGTTGCACCAGCAGCGCATTATAGCTGTGGAGGCATAGAAGTAAACCTCGATGCTCAATCGAGCATCAACAGATTGTATGCCAATGGCGAGTGCGCCTGCACTGGCTTGCATGGAGCCAATAGACTGGCATCCAACTCATTGATAGAAGCAGTAGTGTTTGCAGATGCTGCCGCAAAACATACTCTCAGCGTTATCAACAACTTCAGTTACCAAGAGAACATTCCTGCTTGGAATGCTGAAGGCACAACACTACCCGAAGAGATGATTCTAATTACACAGACCGAAAAAGAGGTAGCACAAATTATGTCATCTTATGTAGGAATTGTACGTTCCAACCTTCGGTTGAAACGTGCTATGACCAGATTGGATATACTGTTTCGAGAAACAGAAGACCTATTTCATCAATCAATTGTTTCACGGGATATTTGCGAGCTGCGCAACATCATAAAAGTGAGCTACGAAGTAATAAAGCAAGCCATGCTCCGAAAAGAGAGTCGAGGCTTGCACTACAATATAGACTATCCTGCAAACAACGATAAAGTAAAACAGACAAAGGAATGACACAGCAAACCATCAACATAAAAGGCAATTTAATGAGTTTGGAGACTCCTCTAGTGATGGGCATTGTGAACATTACACCCGACTCGTTTTACAAAGGCAGTCGCAAACAATCGGAAAATGAGATAGTGCAACGAGTAGAGCAAATACTGGAGCAAGGTGGCACAATCATAGATATAGGCGCACAATCCACCACACCCACCTCCACCTTGCTCACTGCAAAGGAAGAGTTGGAGCGTTTAGCCCCTGCCCTATCAATTATTAAACGTGAATTTCCCGAAGCCATTCTATCTGTAGATACTTTCTACTCAGAAGTAGCAAAAGAGAGCGTCGAAAAATATGGTGTTGCCATTATCAACGATATCTCGGGAGGGCAAATAGATAACAGGATGTTTGCTACAGTAGCCGCACTAAATGTGCCCTATATATTGATGCAAATGCGTGGCACACCACAAACTATGCAACAGTTTACAAGCTACGACAACTTTATACAGGATATTATCTATTACTTCTCCGAGAAAATTGCTCACCTCAACAGCCTGGGTGTAAACGATATAATAGTTGACCCAGGATTTGGATTTAGCAAAACATTGGAGCAAAACTACGAATTGATGGCACATCTCAAATATTTTCATATATTTGATACACCGTTACTAGTAGGCATATCACGAAAGTCGATGCTTTATAAGCCATTGGAGATAACAGCAGACGAAAGTTTAAATGCAACAACAGTTCTAAACACCTATGCTTTGCAGTCGGGAGCAAAGATACTACGTGTACACGATGTGAAAGAAGCTGTAGAATGTGTAAAACTAACTTGTAAACTGAACAAATATACGCCTCAACAACTTATATAATAATACACTTTACACTATGCTCGAACATTTTGGAATAAAAGACCTTATTGATATTTTAATAGTAGCATCACTAATGTATTATGCATATCGATTAGTTAAAATATCGGGTACTAAACCACTGTTTATCGGAATTGCTACATTCTTGATTCTATGGAGTTTGGTGTCAAGTTTTCAAATGAATTTGACAAGCACAATTCTAAAAGTTGTTATAGACGTTGGTCCCATTCTACTTATAGTCTTGTTTCAAGACGAAATTAGACGTTTCCTCATGTCGCTGGGGTCGCGTAAAGGATGGAAGGTTATCACCAAATTTATTTTCTCGCAAAACTCAAAAGAAAAAGACATCTCGCATATCACCCCCATAGTGTTTGCATGTATGAATATGGCAAAAGAAAAAGTGGGAGCATTAATCGTTATGCAAGAAGATATACAATTGGGCTTGTATGAGCAGACTGGCGAAATAATAAATGCTGATATCTCTACTCGATTGATTGAAAATATTTTCTTTACCAACAGCCCCTTGCACGATGGTGCTATGATTATTGTTGGCAAACAGATAAGAGCAGCAGGCTGTATATTGCCCGTTTCACAAAACCCTAACATCCCAAAACATCTAGGACTGCGCCATAGAGCCGGACTGGGCATATCGCAAGAGACCGATGCAAAAGTAATCATCGTATCGGAAGAGCGTGGTCGCATAGCTTTTGCACAGCATGGGAAACTAAGTATGAACATTACACCCGAAGAACTACAAAAACTTTTAGTAGCCGATTGAAAAACAATAAAACAGACTTCTACAAAATAATATGATACTAAAGCATCTTTCAATACTCAACTATAAAAACCTCGCTGAGGTTGAATTATCACTATCGCCCAAGATAAATTGTTTTTTGGGAGATAATGGAATGGGCAAAACCAATCTGTTAGATGCTGTGTATTATCTATCTTTTTGCAAAAGCCACACAAACCCCATCGACCTACAAGTCATTCTACATGAAGCTGATATCTGCATGATAAAAGGCAAATATGAGTTTGCAGGAGGCAACGAAGAGGAAATATCGTGTGCCCTGAAGCGCCGCCAAAAAAAACAATTTATGCGAAACAAAAAACAATACGACAAGCTCTCTTCGCATATAGGGTTTATTCCACTGATAATGATTTCTCCTGCTGACAACAACCTGATAATGGGAGGCAGCGAAGAGCGACGCACCTTTATGGATGTTGCCATTTCGCAATTCGACAAACCTTATCTACAGTCACTTGTACGCTACAACAACGCTTTGCAACAGCGCAATGCCACACTCAAGCAAGACAGAGTTGACAAAAGTCTGTTGGAACTCTGGGAAGAGATAATAATAGAAGAGGGAGAATCTATCTTCGAAAAAAGAAATTTGTTTATTCAAGAACTAACACCTATCTTCCATCAGTTTTACACCACTATCAGCCAATCGAAAGAGGTGGTTTCGCTCAACTACTCGTCGCAATTAGCCAATTGCAGTTTCGAAGAACGACTGCTTGCTGCACGAGAACGCGACATGATACTTGGGCACACCACAGTTGGTATTCATCGTGACGACCTAGATATGATGATAGATGAGTATCCAATAAAAAAAGATGGCTCGCAAGGTCAGAAAAAAACATTTTTTGTATCGCTCAAACTTGCACAATTTCAGTTCCTATCCAACAAAAGCAATACAACACCTATACTGGTGCTTGACGATATTTTTGACCGATTGGACGAAACGCGTGTAAAAGAGATAATTGAACTTGTATCGGGCCCCGATTTCGGACAGATTTTCATATCAGACACCAATAGGCAATCTCTCGACAGAATATTACAACCTTTCAACGATAACTACCATCTCTATTCTGTGACCGATGGAGTAATTGAGAAGATGAACAAATAATATTACTACTAGCGCATACAAAAAAAGACAATACCACAATGATAAAACGAAACGCAAGAGACATTGGGACCATCATAAAAGAGGTGCTGAACGAAAGAGACTCTCAACTAAGTCATTTAAAAATAGGAGTTGCTGAGAAACGTGTCATTAGAGGCTGGTATGAGGTGCTGGGCGAAGGTGTTGCAGCATACACATCCAACGTTTATTTCAATAGAGGTGTGCTCATTGTTTATCTCAAATCATCGGTACTACGTGCCGAACTAATGATGAATAAAAAAGGCTTAATTGACAAACTAAACGAACATGCTGAAATGAAAATCATTAGAGATATTCATTTAAGGTAAAAAAAAACAAATAAAAAAGAGAACTCCAAACTAAATATTTACAAGAATGAGAAGAAAAGCAATCATTTCGTTTTACACTTTAATCAACATCTTTTAGAGATGAACAATTTCGATGTTATTGTTATAGGAGCTGGTCCAGCTGGATTGCTAGCCGCAGGAAGAGCAGCAGAGCTGGGTGGCAAGGTGTTGGTGCTAGAAAAGATGAAGCGAGAGGGACGCAAACTGCTAATTACTGGTAAAGGCCGATGTAATATCACCAATGATGCACCCATCAGTGAATTTATAAAGCATGTATATCCTAACGGACGTTTCTTGCGAACTGCATTCTCATCCTTTTTCTCGAAAGATATTATCGAACTACTTGAAGAACATGGTGTTGAAAGCACATTAGAACGTGGAGGTCGTTATTTCCCTGCAAGCAACCGTTCTGCCGATGTGTTGAAGGCACTATTAAAGTGGGTGAAAGATTGCAAAGTAGAGATACAATGCGGGCACAGAGTTGAAGAGCTGATAGTTGAAGACAACACTATAAAAGGAGTTAGGGCAAACGGTCAAAAGTTTTTGTGCAATAATGTTATTATGGCAACAGGAGGAAAATCGTATCCTGCAACTGGCTCGAATGGAGAAGGATATGAACTGGCACGACATGTAGGACATTCTGTTGTAAAAGCAAGACCAGCACTTGTTCCCCTTGAAACCGAAGGCGATTTAGCTCAAAAGCTACAAGGGCTAAATCTGAAAAATGTGAAGGCGACGGTATGGGTGAATGGTAAAAAGAGAGCAGACGACTTTGGAGAGATGATTTTCACCCATTTTGGTCTGTCAGGACCTATCATTCTTACTTTAAGTAGAGAGGTTGTAATAGAATTGCAGAATAAAAACAGAGTAGAAGTATCCATCGACCTCAAGCCTGCATTGGATGAACAGAAACTAGACAACAGACTGATTCGCGATTTGAATGAGCATGGAAATAAGAAGCTTCTTAATATTTTCAAGCTCTGGTTGCCAGCAAGTATGATTCCAGTTTTTGTTGACCTGCTAGATATTGACACTGAAAAAGAGTGTAATCAGGTTTCTTCAAAAGAACGAAAACAGATTCTCTATCTTATGAAAAACCTTGTTTTTAAAATATCAAATTATCGCTCTTTCAAAGAGGCAATAATAACATCGGGTGGTATAAACACAAAAGAGATGTCACAAAAGACAATGGAATCTAAAATTGTAAAAGGGCTCTACTTTGCTGGCGAGATGATAGACTTGGATGCCGAAACAGGAGGATACAACCTGCAAATTGCCTACTCTACTGGCTGGCTAGCAGGCAACTCGTGCATGAAAGATAAATAAAAACCAATAGCTCTTAGTCATACCATTCAATCAACAATCGGCTAAACAATTACAGAACATTAGAAATAATAAGCAACAACGACAAACAACAAAACTATGAAAAAACTATTTACTCTCTGCCTATCTTTTTTCTTTATCACATTAGCATTTGCTCAAAACGACAAGAAAGACTATCAAATTAATGTGGCTACCTACAACTTAAGGATGGACACACCAAGTGATGGTTTGGATGCTTGGGAACACAGAAAAGATAATGTAAATCAATTAATTCGTTTCCACGATTTCGACATTTTTGGCACACAAGAAGGATTCCATCATCAATTGCTCGACATTACCTCAGCAGGAGATTATGCATATATTGGTGTTGGACGAGACGATGGTAAAAATAAAGGTGAGCACTCTTCTATTGTTTACAAAACAGACCGTTTTGAACTATTAGACAATGGCGACTTTTGGCTATCAGAAACTCCCGAAGAACCTTCTTATGGATGGGATGCTCAAATACGTAGAATTTGCTCGTGGGCTAAGTTCAGAGACAAAGAAGCAGGAAAAGAGTTTTACTTTTTCAGTTTACATTATGATCACATAGCCAAAGAAGCCCGTCGCAACTCATCCATACTATTAATGTCTAAAATAAAAGAGATTACAGGCGATGCAACTACATTTTGTGTAGGCGATTTTAATGCCACACCCGAAAGTGAGCCCATTCAAATAATTTATGATGAAAACCATTTGAAAGACTCCTACCTTATTTCACAAGCTAAACCTTATGGTACAGTAGGCACCTTCAATGCATTCAAGTTGGATGCACCAATGAAAAACAGAATCGATTATGTGTGGGTTACCAGTGATATTACTATCGAAAAGTATGGCGTGCTAAACGATGTGCATTATGGACACTTTCCATCCGATCACTTTCCAGTGATGGTGAAGGCAAGTTTCTAGAAAAAACAAAGACGCATCTAAACTTATACTAACCAACATTATGCATTACACTTTTATTAATATATATGTCAGCAACTAAGCTAAACAAAAGGTGTTGTAGCAAAGATGCAAGGCGATGTATTGTTGGATAATGTGATAAATAATGTGATTAAATAGAGCTTTCATACAATGTCAGAAAATATAAAAGATCAAACAGAGTCGTTCCTCCATAAATTTAATATAAAAGCACTCAATCCGATGCAGGTAGAGGCAAGCAAAACCATACAATCGAAATCGGATATGGTGTTGCTTTCACCTACAGGAACAGGAAAAACCTTGGCTTTTCTATTACCTCTAATAGAGACACTCGATAGAAACTGCGAAGAGATTCAACTACTTATACTCGTACCTTCACGCGAATTGGCACAACAAATTGAACAAGTAGCCTTGAACATGGGATCGGGCTTTAAAGTGAATGCTGTATATGGTGGACGCTCTGGAGCACAAGACAAGATTGATCTGAGACATCGCCCTGCCATTCTTATTGGCACTCCAGGGCGAGTAGCCGATAGAATAAGGCGAGATAGATTTCCTTTAGAATATATCACCACCCTTGTTTTGGACGAGTTTGATAAATCGTTGGAAATAGGTTTCGAGAAGGAGATGACCGAGATTATTGAAGCGCTACCCAATGTAAAACAAAGAATTTTAACCTCAGCTACTAGCGAAACCCACATACCAAGGTTTGTGGGGATGCAAAAGCCAAAGCTAATCAACTATGTTGATAAAGGAGAGTCGGAATTGACCATCAAAACACTCCTCTCGCCTGAAAAAGACAAACTGGATTCTTTGGTAAAAGCACTTCAATTTATAGGTCACAAACCAGGAATTATTTTTTGCAACTTCAGGGATGCACTCGACCGAGTAAGCGATTACTTAAATGAGCACAACATCGAGCACGAGCCCTATCATGGAGGCATGGAGCAATTGGATAGAGAGCGAGCACTTATTAAATTCAGGAACGGAACGAGTCATTTTCTTTTGGCAACCGACTTGGCTGCTCGTGGACTAGACGTTCCAGAAATAGAGTTTATTCTCCATTACCACCTTCCACCACATGAAAAAGAGTTTACCCACCGTAACGGTCGAACTGCTCGCATGAATCGCGATGGAATAGCCTATATATTACATTGGGAGGGTGAAGAGCTTCCAGAATATATTCAAGCAATTGAAACAGAAAGTTTACATGTAGATGATTTACAAAAAGCTACACACTCTGCATCAACACAATGGAAAACTCTATACATTACTGGAGGAAGACGAGATAAGATATCAAAAGGAGATGTGGCAGGACTGTTTATTAAGCAAGGTAAAGTTAAGAAAGAGCAAGTTGGAGTTATCGAAATAAAACAAGATTCGACTTATGTTGGTGTAGATGCCAAAATAGCTCTGAAGCTTATAGAAAAAACAAACAACAGCAGACTCAAGACTAAGAAGATAAGAATCAGCATCATTTGATAGCACAAATCAATAATACAAAAACATGAACTTAGAAGCCGTTTTGAATTTTCGTCGTTCGATACGCGATTACCAAACCGATAACAATATTGATACAAACAAAGTAAAACATTGCCTTGAGTTGGCTACGCTGGCTCCCAACAGCTCGAACATGCAACTTTGGGAGTTTTATCATATAACAGACAGAGAATTGATACAGAGAATGGCTCATGCTTCTCTGTCTCAAAACGCTGTAGCAAGTGCCAATCAACTGGTGGTATTTGTTACTCGTGGCGACTTGTATCGTAGTCGTGCCAAACAAGTGCTCGATTTTCAACGAGGCAATATAAAGCGCAACAGTCCACCAGACAGACAAGCAAGTAGAATAAAAAAGAGCGAGGTTTACTATGGCAAATTAATGCCCTTAATTTATGCCCGTTTCTTTGGTTTAGTGGGGTTGTTTCGTAAAATGATAACTGTGCCCGTTAGCCTTTTCCGTCCAATGTTTACTGATAGTAGCGAATGCGACCAGCGCATTGTAGTGCATAAAAGTTGTGCATTAGCTGCCCAAACATTCATGATTGCTATGGCCAACGAAGGTTATGACACTTGTGCTATAGAGGGTTTCGATAGCCGCCGTGTAAAAAAGCTGCTAAATCTTCCTTCTGGTGCAGAGATAAATATGCTCATCCCATGCGGTAAACGCAATGGCGACAAAGCGGTGCATGGCGAGAGATACCGCGTGCCATTTGATCAAGTGTATAAAAATATCTAGAAAAACAGCAACCACTTTCTAGCATTGGTTGTTTATTATCAGAAAAAGAATTTTCTTCTTTCAATAAAAAAACATTGCTTGATTGATATATTTTACAAGAATTTTCAATAAGTTTGTAGAGCAATTAATTCACATCAGAAATAATTGCCCCTAAAGGTAAAAAAACAACCAATAAGATTTAATAATCAACATTATGGCTAAAAGTCAAGACGCAAAAAAAAGTGTCAAAAAAGAGCCTGCTAAAACTCCTAAGGAGAAAAAAGCAGAGAAAAGACTGAAGAAAGCGGGTAAGAAATAACTGCTGCCTTTAGTAATTATTACAAACTCCTTTATTTTATTGATGATAATGTAATGAAGGATAGCTGTTGAGTGACACTCTCAATTGAAATTTGAACACATTAATAATACTATTTCCGTTTGGGAGGTTTTATTAATGTGTTTTCTCTTTCAGCAAACTGTGTGAATTATAAATAACAAGCTATTCTAAACTAATTGTTTGCGAATGTTGTTTATATAACGCAAACAATGTGTTTACAAGGGATATAACAAAGACAGTGTCTGAATCTATTTTCAATCAATAACGAGGTGAACAACAGAGACCTGAGAAACAATAGAATGCTCAAAATAATTAGGAGAGTGCCTATAATTGTCAGCATGTTGACAATGTTTCTCTTAATATATAATATTGGCTATACATCTCAATCTGATGACAACGAACTGTTTCTAAACCTTTATTTTGTCACTATATTGATAGGATCAATATCAATATCAGGTAGATATACACAAAAGAAAACACGCCCAAGATTAACGATTCTACCATTCGATATTATACTCTTCTCTTTTTTATTAATTCTGATTTACCAATATCTAGCACATTATTTTTTGCAATCATCTAGTTTTTTCAATCATCTATATTTGCTGTACATAGCCATTATACTTGTTTTTATAAGAGAACTACTTGCTATCAAATTCAATTTTAGAAAAGCAATTTTAAATCCCGCTCAATTATTTATAATAAGTTTTTTAGCCATAATTGTTATTGGGGTTATATTATTAATGCTTCCCAATGCAACACACTCGGGTATTACACTCATCGATGCAATGTTTACTTCAACAAGTGCGGTTTGTGTTACAGGACTGATTGTTGTAGATACTGGAACTTTTTTCACTCAATTCGGTCAAATAATCATATTACTATTAATACAAGCAGGAGGTATTGGAATTATGACTTTTACAAGTTATTTTAGTTACTTTTTTAAAGGAGTTTCATCCTACGAAAATCAGATAGTACTAAGCCAATTAACAAACACCGAGAAGATTGCCGAAGTTTTTACTGTTATGAGAAGAATAATTCTGATAACTTTTTTAATTGAGGGACTTGGAGCTCTATTCATATTTCAAAGTATCGACAGAACTGTCATTCCTTTTTTGAATCAACGTGTTTTCTTTTCTATTTTCCATTCAGTATCAGGCTTTTGTAATGCTGGTTTTTCGACCCTCCAAAATAGTCTTCTCGAAGGTCCTTACCAATTTAATTATCCCATGCATTTAATAATAGCCTCCTTAATTATTCTAGGAGGATTAGGTTTTCCGATAGTTTTCAATCTATTGAAATTTATAAAAGCCAAGATTGCTTTTTATCTACTTGGCTTTTATAACAAAAAGAAACAACAATATGTTCCGAGATTAATCAATATCAATACTCGAATTGTTTTAATTACAACCTTAGTTCTGATTGTTGGTGGAACGCTGCTTTTTTATCTATTTGAGTATAACAATACATTATCTGAGCATAGCTTTATGGGTAAAATAGCAACTGCTTTTTTTGGATCAGTTACAACAAGAACCGCTGGTTTCAACACGGTTGACACCTCATTGTTAAGCATTCCAACAGTGCTAACTGTTGTTTTCTTGATGTGGGTAGGAGCATCTCCAGGCTCAACAGGCGGAGGTATTAAAACCAGCTCTTTGGCAATAGCGCTACTCAACATTGTAAATGTTGCTAAAGGAAACATGCGACTCGAAATGTACAATCGAGAAATATCTCCAACAACTGTCAACAAAGCTTTTGCATTAATTATACTCTCTATATTTGTAATTTCTATTGCTGTTTTCGGCATTTCACTTTTTGAGCCTGATAAGAGCTTGTTGGATATTTCATTTGAGTGTGTATCAGCCTATAGCACCGTTGGACTAAGCAGAGGAATTACTGCACAATTGGGCTTTGCAAGCAAATTAATCTTGATTTTCACTATGTTTTTAGGACGCGTTAGCACGCTCACCATATTAATTGCTACATTCAAAAAGGCACATCAAGAAATTTATCGGTATCCTTCAGAAAACATTTTAATCAACTAATACAAAAAAAATGAAATTTACAATTATTGGACTAGGAAGTTTTGGATTCGCCTTAGCTGAAGCACTTGCTCAGTTAGGGCACGAGGTAATCGGTGTTGACAAGCAGATTGAGATAATTGAGAATATTAAAGATAAAATTACCCACGCTATATGTATGGATTGTAGCCATCAAGCCGCTGTGAATAGTTTGCCTTTAAAAAATACAGATGTTGTAATTGTTGCAATAGGTGAAGATGTAGGCGCAAATTTGCTGACCACTGCCTTGATAAAAAAAATGGATGTCTCTAGGTTAATAAGCCGTTCTATTTCAGGTATCCATGAAACCATTTTAGAGTCGATGGAAATTTCAGAAATTGTAAGGCCTGAAGTA
The DNA here is from genome assembly GCA_964620895.1 of uncultured Dysgonomonadaceae bacterium. Lineage (GTDB taxonomy): Bacteria > Bacteroidota > Bacteroidia > Bacteroidales > Dysgonomonadaceae > UBA2632. The sequence goes on from CAZUHZ010000005.1 coordinate 28,013, forward strand.
GAAACAGCCGAAAGATGGTCAAAGAAATTAACCACAACAGGTATGGTAGATTCCTTTGAGTTGACCGATCAACACAGCGTAGTTGAGGTAGTAATTCATGGGAAATTTGTTGGAAAAACGATACAAGAGATCGGTTTCAACAAAGACTACAATGTAATAGTACTCACCATAATGAAATGTGTAAAAGAAAACAACCAACTTGACATTTTGAAGCATTCTCCAAAATACAAAATTGAAGGAATTGCTAAAGCTGAAACTGTTTTGAACGAAGGAGACATAATGGTTCTGTATGGCGACAATGACGACATTAGTAAGCTGCTAGAAGATTAACTTTTCAACCATAATTTACAAACATATTTAATACAACAGCGTTATTGTAACATAGATTTTTTATAAAAGCTTTCAATACCGACGGCTACAACACTTAAGAAAACCCAAACAAGCCTAAACAATCAATTACATCTAAAATAAA